>DCFP01000168.1:0-4883 GCA_002319925.1 Holophagaceae bacterium UBA1801
CCGCTCGTAATCCGTCTGGTTCTGATCCGGAAGTTCGCTGAGCACATCCAGGAAATTGTCGCGGTAGAAATTCTGGTCCATGCTTGCGTGCCCAGCCGCCAGCAATTGCGCCAGGGTATACATGCGGGAACCGATGCGCTGGGGATCCCCGGGATTTTCCTTCCCCCGCGTGGGAGTCCGTGGATCCTGGGGAGAACGGAAGGGATAGGTCAAGTAGGTGAAGGCCCGGACCGGTGCAGGGACCGCGCGGAAGAGATCGCCGATCCGCGTGGAAGAAACGTAGACGGACGTGGTCCCAGTGGAACCTTGCAGAGCTGCCAATGCGGGCAGGTCTTCCGGTCCAGTCCAAAACAGGATCACGTCGGGTTTCTTTTGCGCGATGATCCGCTTGAGGGAACCTGGATTCAGCCGCTGCCCATGGCTCAGTACGAGGTCCATCGCAGGAGGCCGCTGCATGGCAGCCCACGCTGCGCTGAACCCAGCGGAGAGCGCCTGACCCTCGGGCCCAGCCCCGACGATCTGAAGCACCTTCTTTTCCGCGGCAAGGGAAGCCAGATGCGAGGCGGCGGCAGATCCTTCCTGTTCGTAGCCCTTCGAGAAATAGAACGTATACGCGTCCGTCGGGGAGATCACCGGGAGGTTGGTGACCGGAAACAGGTCCGGCAACTGATGGGATTCGCAGAAATCGTGGATCGGCTTCCAGGAACCGCTGGCCATTCCGCCGACTAGCGCGAAGACAGGGTCCTTCCGATATAAGGCCTCCAATTGCGAAGGCCAGGTACCGGGGGCACCCTTCAGCTTCCAGAGCGCCAGGGACCATTGGCGGTAGCCGCGGGTTCCTTCCATCATCATCGTGGTGTTGTAGCCCCGCGTGTTGAAGGTCTGGCCAAGGTTGTTGTGCGCCGTGAATTGCGCCTCCAGGGTCTTCAGCATGAGGTCGCTCTCGTGAACGGGAACGCCATCGGTGAGCACGGTCGCGAACTTCAGGGTGGTCTCCGTCACCCCAGGCGGAACTTCCGCTGAGAGATTCTTGAGATAGAACACCAGCACGGCCATGTCCCGGTCCTCGAGACGGTATCGCGGCATGACGGGGTTCAGCTCCCGGCCTGCACTATCGATACCCTCCCGGATCGAGCGCGCCAGGCTCTCGTCCGTATAGGCTGGTCTCCGGGGCGGCGTCTGCCAGCGCAGGGGCAGATTCGCGCGTTGAGCGGGAGTGTGATTGGGGAAATCCTTGTAGGCGGGGGCATAGAGCTTGGGTCCGCTCACAGCCTGCGTCAACGTTCCTCCCTCTTCGGATCCCAGCCCGCTTCGCAGATGGCAGCTCATGCAGGAAAAGGCGGCCCCCGGCACCGGCGTATCCCCGTGCAGGACGGCTTCCATGGGCGCTCCGGAAGGCAGAATGCCCTGCCGGTACATCCGCTCCCCGAGGCGCAGCGCTTCCAACCTGGAATACCCGGCCACAGTATCCTCGGCCCGTGTCCAGGCACTGATCGCAAGGACCGCCATCACGACGGCCCTGAACGGTCGCAGAGCCTTGATGAAGCCATTGAAGGATGACCTTGGCATGATGGAAGCCTCGAAGATGAGTAGAGACTAACCGATGCAGCGATCCGTGCGTCAGAGGCCGGCTGTTGCCTCGGCTTGAGCCTCCTCACATTCCTTCCACAGGGCCGTGGAACTCAGAAGTCCCGTGAGCCGCACCCACTGCCCGCTCCTTGGCATCCGGATGAAGGTCAAAGGGAAGTGATTCATCTTGTTGGGCACGAAAGCTGAGAAGGACTTCATCACTTGGGTGATATCCGCGCGGCTGCCCGTGAGGAAGGTCCAGCCAGGTTTCGCATGGTAGCGCTTCAGATAGGCTTTCATCACCGCGGGCGAATCGTTCTCGGGGTCGATGGAGATGGAAATCAAATGCAGATTCCGCGCCTCGGCGCCGGGCATGTTCTGCAGATTGGCGAAATCGGAAGAAAGGACGGGGCAGATGGTCGTGCAGTTGGCGAAAACGAATTGCACCAGCACCGGATCCTGGGATTGGACCAGGTCCTGGAGCTGGACCTTGGCGCCATCCTGATCGGTCAAGGTCACGGCGGGCACCGTGTAGGTTTCGATGCTCCGTTTGTACGGCGCATCGCCAGCCATGGCGCGGTTCCCCGTAAGAAGCGTTGAAGCCAGGGAAGCCATCACGAACGCAATTCTGAACGGGATGATGCGCATGGGAAAACTCCTTGGAGACTGGGGTCTACGATCCACCACCAGCCGGGAAATCGCGTTCCCCGGCTGGTGGGAAGATGGCTATTGGGCTGCGTAGTTCTGATTGGTGTAATCGGTCGTCACATTGGTGTAGCTGCGCGTTGCGGGCGTGAAGGTCTTGCCGGCAAGCGCAGGTGTGGCTGTGCCGCTCCAAGTCGCGGGCACGAGAGCTGTGTAGTAGCCTGCTGCCCCAGTGGTGGCCGTAACATTCGGGTCGACGCCGTTGCTGAAGGTGATCGTCACGCTCGCCACACCCACGTTCCTTCCGCCTACCCGGGAGGTGACACGTCCCGCGATGGACCGGACCGCTACGAAGTTCTGGTTGGGCTGATCCGTGGTGAGGTTGGTGAACGACAGCGATGAAGGCGAGAAGAGCCGGTTCGGTGAAGAGGGCGTCACAGTGCCCGTCCAGCCGCTATTGAGGGTCTTCGTGTAATTCCCAGAACCATCTGTCGTCACGGCGGTCTGCCCGGCGGTCTGCCCGGAGAATCGGATCGTCACGCCCGGAAGCCCAACGCCTCCGCGAATCACCTGACCGGAGACGATCACCACGGCTCTGGCTGAGAAATTCTGGCCTGCCGGATTGGTGGTCAGGTTGGTGAAGGACCTGGACACAGGCGTGAAGGCATATCCGGTCAGTGAAGGTGTCAACGTCCCGCTCCAGCCGCGAGGCACATTGCGGGTGTAAAGTCCATTGGCATCCGTGACAACCGCGCCACCGCCATTGCTGAACGTCATGGTCACACCGCTGAGCGGCGTGGCTGGATTACCGTTGAGCAGGACGAGGCCATAGACCGTGATGCCTCTGAATGCTGTGAAGTTCTGATTGACCTGATCGGTGGTCACGCCATTGAGCGACAGAGACACGGGAGTGAAGGCATAGCCGGGCAGCGAAGGCGTGATGGTGCCAGACCAGGGCGAAACGAGCTGCTTGGAATAATTACCTGAGCCGTCCGTCGTGACCGTCCCTCCAGGATTGAAGGTGATCGTGACGCCGGACAAGGAACCTGTGCCGAGAGCCACATGCCCCGAAATCAGCACCACGGGTGTCGCCGAGTAATCCTGTGCAGTCTGGTCCACAACGATACCGGTATAGCTGCGGGATGTCGGCGTGAAGATGAATCCCGCCAGGGAGGGCGTGACCGTTCCCGTGTAGTTGGCCGGGAACGTCAAGGTGTAGTTGCCATTGGAATCCGTGGTGACGGGAGATCCTGCCACCGCCGGGTTAAAGGTCAGCGTAACCCCCGGAAGGCCTGCACCGCCCGCACCGGAATTGGTCACTTGCCCGGAGACGGTCACCACGGCAGTTGCAGCGTAATTCTGGTTGAGCTGGTCCGTAGTGATGGCCGTGTAGGTCATGGACACGGGTGCGAATTGGTAGTTGGCCTTCGATGGCGTCACAGTGCCCGTCCAGGGACTGTTGAAGGTCTTCGAATAGTTGCCGTTCGAATCCGTCAGCATCGAGCCGCCGCCATTACTGAAGGTCATGGTCACACCGGGAAGCCCCGTGGAACCCACGGCCACTTGTCCGGAAACGACGACCACGGCCGTTGCAGCGTAGTCCTGCGCCACCTGATCCAGCATGATCGCGGTGTAGCTCCGGGAAACTGGAGAGAACACATACCCAGCCAGGGAAGGCGTCACCGTGCCGGTATAAGGTGAAGCAAAGGTCAGTGTGTAATTGCCGTTGGAATCGGTAACCACCGGGGATCCGGCAACTGCGGGGTTGAAGGTCAGGGTCACGCCAGGCAATCCAGTGCTGCCGACCTTCACCTGCCCTGAAACCGTCACGACAGTGGAAGCCGTGAAGTTCTGGGTAACGGCGGTCGTGACATTCGTCAGTGTCGGGGAGACAGGAACGAAGACACGGTTTGCCATGCTTGGTGTCACAGTCCCTGTCCAGCCTGAAGCCACATTCGCGATGTAGATGCCGTTCGCATCCGTGGTCGCGCCGTAGCCTGGATTGAGGGTCACGGCCACGCCGGGCAGCGGCAAGCCATTGAGGGTAATGCGGCCGGTGACCACGGGGCCCGCGACGGCAGTGAAATTCTGCCCGGGCTGATCGGTGACCACATCGCTGAAGCCGATGCTGGGTGGCGCAAATGTGTAGCCGTTCAAGGAAGCGGCGATGGAGCCGGTCCAATGGGACGAATGGGTGTAGGTGTAGGTGCCGTCCCCACCGGTCGTGGTGCTGCCGCCGCCGGTGAAATCGATGGTGGCGCCGGAGAGTGGCGTGGTGCCATCGGTGTTGAAGACGGTGCCGGAGATGGTCACCTTCGGGACCGAGACAGACATGACCCGCATGAAATCGTTCTCTTCGTGGCCCAGGATGTGACAGTGCCACACGTATTCCCAGCCCATGTCCTGCTTCGCATTCGAGACCGTCATCGGGTTCCCGTCCGCTGGATTGGTGACCGTGAGGGTCGCGCTTTCCGGCTGCGTGGGATCCTCGGACCGCACGCTGTTGGGCACATCAAAGGGCAGGACCGGAGCAATGGGCTGCAACGCAACGATCGCGTCTTCCAGTGGGTTCATTCTCACCGTTTCCTTCCAGCCCACCTCGTTGGGATCGGGAAGACGGACAGCGCCATCCCAGCCGACGCGATTGATCAACTGCACGTTGAACAGGT
>DCFP01000168.1:5168-6297 GCA_002319925.1 Holophagaceae bacterium UBA1801
GTGTCCACGCCGTTGTGGGTGATCTTCCAGATCTGGATCTGCCCATCGTTCAGGTTCTCGGTGGTGGGATCCGCATATCCCAGGGGGATTGTGGTCTGGGTGTTGAAGTTGGTGAAGGGCAGTTCGACGCCCAGGGTGGCGTTCATGCGGCCGTAGTTCAATTCGAACAATTCCTGGATCGCCTTGGGCTGCATGGGAGTCGTGACCGGTAAGGTCCCACCGATGGGGGTGTAGGTCAGCGATGTGTCCTGGATCCGCGAAAAGGTATCCGTCAGGGTGGTATTCAAGGCGGAGTTGTACGTGGTTTGCGGAACCAAGGGTGTGCCCTGGGAAGCAGAGAAGGCGCTGGTGGGACCCGCGAAGGCCGTGTTCAGGGCCGCAAGGTCAAAGGCGGGGGCCGGTGTCGTGTTGGCCACCTGGATCTGCATGATCGTCCGGGTGTTGGGGCCGTAGCCGACCGCAGTGGGAGGCGCGCCGCCCGTGGACGTCTGGTCGGGATCGCCGGTGTAGTAGTCGTACCGGGTATCGAAGGCGGGAACGGGTGCCGGGCCATCGTTGTAAAGGATGAGGGTCTTCCCCGCATAGGCGGAGAAGTCCACGACGATGTCCGCCCGCTCGGCCGGTCCCAGCAGGAGCGAGTGGCTGGCGATGTTCAGCACTACGATATCCCGGCGGTTGTAGTTGTAGCCCACAGGCGTCGGAGGAATGACGACGGGGGTGGGCAGCAAGCCGCCCTCTGTGCCGATCTGGATGATGCTGGGTCCCTGCAGCGTGGGATCAGGCACACCGCCATCGCGGCCGTCAGTCGGCCAGTTGGCGGGCAATCCCAGGCCGGGCGCCGCGGGAACCATCTTCACTTCCGTGGGAGCGGAGGGGTCCGCCTGGAAGAAGGACAGGTTCCACATGCGGTCGTTGGCGGCATTGAGAATCCGGAAGCGATAGGCCTTGGGCTCCACCGTCAACGTCGGGTAGGGCGCGCCGTTAACTAGAGGCGTGTCCATGAACGATTCCGGAACCTGCGTGGGATTCGGGAAGGCAGGGGTATCGGGCAGGCCCGGCGTGACGCTGGGGATGGGCGGGTGCGCCAGGAGACCGGGTGCGACGGGAGGCCAGAACCACGGACCGTAGT
>DCFP01000168.1:6547-23507 GCA_002319925.1 Holophagaceae bacterium UBA1801
GCCAGAACCACGGACCGTAGTCCCACCGGCCCATGGGGTTGGCACCGGAGATATCCGCGGGATTCTGGTTGGTCATGTAGACATGCGGGAACCAGAGGCTGCCGGGACCTCCCCAATTGGGCACGTCCCAGGTGGGGTCTTCCGCGGCCAAGGTGGCGAGGTCGGGTACGAAGGTCTTGTCCTGGATGATGAGGGGAATGCCGTAGCGGTATACGCCCGCGCCTGCACCAGGAAGGACACCGCCATCAATGAGTCCGTCTTCCACGGGATCCGTCAGCAGATAGCCCGCCGCCTCACCCGCATAGACGTTCAAACGCGTGATGCCGTAGCTGTGATCGTGATAGAACATCAGCCGGCCACTCTGCTGGTTGGTCCAGTAGTAGGTGCCTACGCCATCCCCGTCGCTGGGCGAAGGATTGACGATGCCCATGTCAGGCACGTTCTGGAAGGAGGCACCTTTCTTGTAGGAAGTGGGGTCCCCCGCGGGCGTGATCCACTGGTGTGGCGTGCCGTCACTGATCCAGGGCGTGACACCACCATGAAGATGAAGCTCTGCGCGGTTCTCCGTGTACAGCTCCGAACCGCCCAGGGGCCCGGTTCCTGCGCCCATCGAGCTTGTATCAACCGGCAGGAACAGATTGCCGCTGGCTCCGGTGCCGAGCATGTTGACGAACTTGATCCGCACCGGGCGATCCCGCCGGGCGATGATCAGCGGGCCCAGGTAGTGGGGATTGCTGTCCGTGGCCGGTGCACCCTGGGCCGGATTGAGGTCCACGTAGCCTCGCAGCTTCGTGGCGGCAGGCAGGTCCGCGTGAAGCTGCTGGGTGTAATCCGTAATCCCGATCTGGTAGTAATCCGCGTCCGCGAAGGTGGTTGTATCCGGGTTTGCGATGGGAATGTAGTTCCCCAGTTCATCGGCATTGGCCGCACCCAGACCCGGCAGCCTATGCACGAACTTCCGGAGGAGCGGGCTGTTGGCGTAGTTGGGAACCACCCCACCGAAGTAGTCGATGGGACCCGTGGGACCAACCATGACCGGGGAGCCAGCTAAGTAGACCGAAGCAGTCAGGGGCGCTGATTTCCCCCCCACCGGCTGTTTCGAGACCGCGCGACTGGCGGCCAACCGTGCCGCGGCTGCCTTTCTCTGGGCATCGAGCAGTTTCTTCCGTTGCAGTCTCTGCACCGGAGCAGGTGCGCTGGGGTCCACCACTATCGTCGGGGTATTTGCAGATGGCGTGCTCGTTTGAGACAACCCCGGATTAGTCAAGGAGCAGAAAAGGGCGAGGATTGCCAGCGACCATCGATGGCACCCAGACAAGCGCTGAAGGAAACTCATAGCACCTCCCCTAGAAAAATTTTCGTTCACATACAGAATTACGGATCTGAGATTCCAAGTCGTCCAAGTCTGTTATCAACTTGTGTTCTTGCAAATCTTAAATTTAGGATTAACAGATCTTATAAATACCGACTCCATGGTTGAACTTAAACTAAACATGTAAATTTCAGATAAAAATAAATTAAACTCATTTTTTATTAAAATCGTATCGAGGCCAGCAAAACAGATGGCCTCGATATGAGGGCAAGCAAAAAGAATTACTCACCGGAAATCATCCTGAACGGACTTTGTCCAGTTCAGGGCTGCCCACTTCATACCCTAAAGTTCTCGGAGTAATTCCTTCGCCCGCCACCTTGGCGATGGGGACGTACATGAGATCACCCGCACTACTAACGTGCAGGTGTTCGATTGACAGCTTTGGAACTGCGGAACAGGATCGCCGATTGGCGCTTACTTCAGTGCCGCCATGGCTGCGTTGTAATCGGGTTCGGTGCCGATTTCAGGGACCTGCTGGGTGTAGGCCACCTTGCCCTTCTCGTCGATCACCACGATGGCGCGGGACAGGAGTCCCTTCAGGGGGCCATCCAGCATGGTCACGCCGTAGTCCACCCCAAAGTTGCTGTTCCGGAAACAGGAGGCTGGCACCACGTTCTCCAGACCTTCGGTGGTACAGAACCGCTTGGCAGCGAAGGGCAGGTCTGCGGATACACAGAGCACCGTCGTACCTGGATGTCCGCTGACCAGGGAGTTGAAGGTGCGGACGCTGGTCGCACAGATGCCGGTATCCAGGCTCGGAAAGATGTTCAGCACGACCTTCCGGCCAGCGTATTCCTTGAGGCTGGTATCGGCGAGGTCGGACTTCACGAGGATGAAGGCGGGCGCTGTGCTGCCAATCTTGGGCAACTCGCCCGCGGTGATGATGGGATTGCCTTTGAGGGTGATCTGGGCCACGGCACGCTCCTGCGGAAATGAATCCTGCTCTATTAGGCGCCAACGGATAAAGAGTTGTTACATCAAATCGCTGGCTAGGGCTTCTGGGGCGGGAACTGGTTCAGCATGTCGTGCACGGCCTTGGCGACCATCGAATCCGCCTTTTCGGGGCTGTCCAGATCCGTGAGGGCGCCCTCCGCCACGGACTGCCACACCATCTGGTTGGTCTTGAAATCCACGATCTCCAGCACGATGGTCCCTTCCTTGTACTTGTGCTCCTGACCGATGGAGGTGCCGATGTTGATGCCGAAGGGCCGGAAACCCCAGTATCCCCAGCCCAATTGGGTGGAAGACCAGTATTTCTTCTCCTGCCAGACCGGATAGTAGGTCACCAGGAAATCGGGATCGGCCGCGGTTTCCCGCTTGTAGCCCCGCGCGTTCAGTTCCTTCTCGACGGCATAGGACACGCGGCGGTCCATGATGGGGTTGTCCACCTTCACGCCCTTGTCCTTGGCGAACCGGCTGGCGGCATACCAGTCGAAGGTCTTGTAGGAGGCGAAGGTCGCATGGGAATCGAAGTCGTACCGGACGCTGTAGGTCGCACAGGCCATGACCAGGGCCAGGAGTGGGAGGGGCGCGAATTTCCATATCCTCATAGGGACCTCTCGAAATTATTGTGACTAATCCGGCTGGGAAAAGGTTGTGTCTTTCTGGGGGATGAAGGGTAGAAATTCCACCTTGCCATCCTTCCATAGCGCGAAGGTACCCTCGTGGGCCCAGGGCAGTGAGATGCCATTGCCCACTTCTTCGCGGGTGTGGAAATGGCCGCTCAGGAAGGTGGTCCCCGCGAAGCTCGCCGCCACGTCCGCAAAGGCTTCCCGGGGGAAAGCCAGACGATAGTTCGGGTTCGTTGTCCGCATGGCGCGCTCCAGTCGCGCGGCCAGACGATGCGCCAGGGTCGCGGGCAGGATCGCCACCAGGAACCACATGAAGGCGCTGCGGGAGACCAGATTCCAGAAGTGGTAGCGCCGGTCCGCGCCGTTCACCAGATCGCCGTGCTCGAAGCTCAGCCGTTCGGCCGGGAGCTCTCCACCCACGCCTTCGCCGATCAGATCGAATTGCTTGGAGAGGCCATCCAGAAAATAGTCGCGGTTCCCCATCCAGAGCCCGATCCACCGCTTGGCGTCGCGCCGCTCCTGGACCCACCAGAGGAAGGACCGCTGGGGCTCCGTTTCCAGGCCCGGCAGGCCCACCCAGACATCGAAAACGTCTCCAAGGAACAACCAGTCCGCCTCGGGAAACTGCCGCGTCACTTCCCGGAGGCCCGTGAGTTCCTCGCCCCAGTGGGGGTCCGCCACGAGGATGAGGGGCCGCTTGGGATCGGGGCGCTGGCGGGTGCCTCGCCACCAGCCGAAGGCCGGATCGCGGTTCCCGCGCAGGAAGGGCCACACGGCCACTGCGAGGCCAAGGGCCGCGCCGGAGGCATCCGCCAGCCAGTCGAAGAAGCTGCAATCCCGGCCCGGCACGAAGTACTGGTGCCATTCGTCGGTGGCGCCGTAGAAGGCCACGCCCAGGAAGACCCAGAGATGGCGCCGGTGCATGGGCCAGTCGTGGCGGCTCTTCCGGAAGGCCAGGTCGAGGAAGAAGGCCAGGGCGCCGAACACCGAGGCATGGGCCAGCTTGTCCAGGGGCGAGGGGAGCTGGATGCCCATGGGATAGTGCGATTGCTGGCTCAGCCACACGATCGCGATGCAGATGAAGAGAGGCGGAGTCCAAATCCAGAAACGGCGCATGTTTTATCGAACCATGAAACAGCGTTTCGTGGGATGTCGTTCAAGTCGGAAAAGGCGGTTCCTGCTTTGGTTTCCTCAGCAGCCGCGCCAGGATTGCGAGCAGCACCACCATCACACCCACGAGGGCGATCCAGAACACCCCCGAGGCATTGATAGGTGTCGAGGCCTTGGGCAGCGGAGTGGTACCCGCCGCTGCCAATTCCAACTCCTTCGCGGGTGCGGCCCGGAGGCGGTCCGCGAGCAGAGCCAGATCGTACTGGGGGCCTTCGATATCCCGGTCGTAGACCAAGGTGAGGCCCTGCCCGGGATGGAAGAAGCGCAGGCGCCAGCCCGGCAGGAGCAGTGTGGCGCGGCTGACGGGCAGCGGTTGGTTGTCGCCCTCGTCCAGGGTGAGCACGACCCGCCGGCCTTCGGCGCCGGAAAAGCTCAGCACCAGCGGTGGCGCGTCGGATTCCGGCTTGTCGTGGCTCCACAGGGCTTCCGCCAGGATGCGCTTGGTGCCGCCGGGGCCTTCCTCCATCAGCTGCACCGCACGGCTGAAGACGCGGCTCTGGGTCTCCAGCACCAGGCGCCCATGGCGAAGACCGGGTTCCGTCAGATCCAGAGCGTACTCGCTGGTGCGGCCCTTGGCCTGCCGGGTGGGTACGGTGAGCGGAACCCGGTACGGGCCGTCACGCTCCTCCAGCAGATAAGGAATCTGATGGTTCTCGTGATCGAGAATGCGAAGATCCCGCAGTCCCCGGCTCGCGGAAAGCACGTGGGCATCCAGCACCAGCGCCGCCAGTCCTGGTGCGGCATCGGGGATGGTACGGCGGGCCTTGAAACCGGAGGGATCCAAATTGGCACCAGGACCCGGGTCGTGGATGGCCTGTTCCTGGGCCGTGGCCGGTGGCGCCGAGACGGGTCCCCACTGCGCCCGGGCCGCCTGGTCGGGCTTGAGCTGATCCTGCAGCGCCGCCAGATCATAGCGGGGCGCCTCCAGTTTCGCATCGCCATAGAAGGCGTGCACCGGCTTCCCATCGGATTCGAAGTAGATCCACGGCTGGGGCGCCAGTTCGGCCTGAACGCCCTTCAGATCCAGGGGCGGGTTGTTGCCATCGTCCACCCGTAATTCCAGTTCGCTGCCTTCGGGCGCATCGATGGGAATGCGGAGATCCGCGGCCGCGATGCCCGCACGTTCCATGCGCCGGAGCTGGTACGCTCCCAGTTCCCGCGGAGCGAGGCCGCCGTTCTGCAGACGCCCTTCCAGCACTCGCGCCTCGCGCAGGAGCGGTCCCTGACCGCCGATCTGGAGGCGCAGGGCCACGATGGGAAGGTGCGGACCCGGTAACTGGATGAGGAAGCGGCTGGTGCCCGGCTCGCTGGGCCGCGCTTGTACATTCAACGCCGCGAGAGGAGGCATGGCGCCCTTCCCCACGATCTGCACGAAGGCGCCGCGGAGCATCGGCAATCGCGCACTGGAGCGGTCGTCCCAGGTGACACGCAAGTACCGGTAGTCTCCTTCCGGGATTTCCATTTCGAGCAGCTTCAGGCCATCCTCCGGAAGATCGAAGAGGCTGCCCTCGGCCACCAGCTCCGTCCAGTGGGCCCGATCGCCACTGCCTTCCAGGTGGTATCGCTTCAGGAACGGAGCGCGGATCCCATCGAGCTTCATGCGCGAGGTGCGAACCGATGTTCCCAGATCCAATTCGAAACCGCTGGATTCCTTCGTGGCCACCAGCGGAAGCATGCGCCCGGGCCGCCAGATGGGCGCCGCTGAGACCTGCGGCACCACGACGTAGGGCACTTCGCGGCCGCTGTCGTCCTTGATCCGGAGATCGTGCAGGTCCGGCGCGACTCCCGCCAACAGCGACAGATCCACCTCCAGAGCCTGGGGACCCTTGCCCGAGGGAACGATGTCGCGCTTGAAGCGGAAGCCGGTGGCATCCGCGCACAGCGCCGTCTGCAGAGCCAACAACAGGATGGCTGAACGGAAGATGTTCACGATTCCGCCTCGTTTTCGGATTGATGCAGCACGAATCTCTGGAGCACTACGGCCACCAGAGCCAGGCTGATGGCCAGCCCCACGAAGGAAGCCACGCGGTAGAGCCCTTCGAGCTGGCGGAGATCCAGCAGGAAGGCCTTCGCGACGGTGAGGGTGAGCAGGATGATCGCAGCCACGCGGGTGAAGCGGCTATGCCCGATGACGCCCGCGATCAGGAGCCCGATGGCGTAGATCGCCCACCCGATGGTGTAGCTCAGCTGCTGGGCTAGTGCGCCATGGAAGAGATTGAAGGTGAGAGCCGCTCCTTCGCTGAAGGTGTCCGCGATCTCGATGTTCAGCAGCAAGAAGACCAGGATCGCGCCGCCGGCGGGAAGGATCGTGGACAAGCGAGGCAGGCCGAGCACGCGATCATCGGTGCGCCGCAGGATCCACGCGGCTACGAAGAAGCACACCGCCGCAACGAGGTAGGTGTAGAGGTACCAGTTCAGCACCGGAACGCCCGTGCGGGGGTGGTAGTCGAAAATGGCAGGGTTCAGCACGAGCCGCGCGAAGACCGTCGCCAGCAGGGCCGCGGTCCAGGCCAGCAGGCCCTTGTGGGGCACGCGAGTGTAGAGCCAGGCCAGCGAAGCCGCCAGCAGCGCCCAGCCCAGGGTGATCCACTCCTTGTCGAGCTGCAGCGGAATGGCGACGGTGATGAAGGCCAGGATTCCACCTGCGACGGCTGCGAGCCGCCCCAGATCCCGCTTCCCTTCCGGCTCGAGCCGCAGCAATAGCAGCAGGTGCGGGACCAGGAGCAGGGCCTGGACCACGGGCAGCGCGCCGATGACGCCCTTGTAGCCGCCGCTCACCAGGGCTTCCCAGGCCGCCAGAAAGAAGATGCCGCTGCCCGTGAGGGCTGCGATGAAGGGCGTGCGATAGGGCCGGGTCCGCTCGCTCAGGGCCAGGGGATAGCCGAGGAGCAGTGCGTAGAAGGGCGCTGCCAGGACCAGCTCCTGGCGCCAGCCGGCATGGATCCAGAAATCCTCCAGCAAGTGGAATGGATGCGTGAGGCGCCAGGCCAGCAGGATGATGCCCATGGAAACAGACAACCCCAGGGCCCAGCCGTGCTGCTTCCGCCGCCAAGCGAGGGTCAACAACAACAGCGCGAGCACCGCGTGAGCGGCCGTCAGATTTCCATGGGAGGCTCCCATGTTTTCATTGCCCAGGACGATGAGGGCGAGCTGGGCCATGAAGATGCCCACGCCGGCGGAAACCGTGAAGAGTTGGCCTTCGACGCCGCGCACGCGTCCCAGCTCGTCCCAGATGTACCCGATCAACGCGAAGAAAACCGGTATCCAAAGCGCCGTGTCGGCCCAAGTGGAATGGCCCGGAAGCGCCCCTGCCCAAGCGATGAGGACCAATTGCGTGGCGAGGATGGCGCCGAACTGCAGGGCCCCGCGCCGGATGTAGAGAGCCGCGATGCCCAGGGCCAGCACCAGCACGAAGAGCACGCCCAGCCATGGCCAGGGCGGCAGGGACAGACGGTGGTTCACCACCACGGCCAGCAGGAAGAGATGACCCGCCAGGCCCAGGAAGAGGCCGGGTTCCGAGAAGGTCGATGGCTTGCCGCTGGGATCGGGTCGCGTGCGCAGCCAGAGATTGCCGCCCACCACGAGCACGCCGAAGGCGCCCATCACCGCGAGGGCCGGAACGAGCTTCTCCTCCACCCGCGCGTTGAACCACCAGCAGCCCAGCAGGATCCAGCTCAGGATCATGCCCGTCAGACAGAGGCTGGGACGGTGCCCCTGGCTGGCTTCGTAGAGCAGTCCGAGGTTCAGCATGCCCACGAGGATCGCCATGGGCCACAGGCTCAATCCATGTTCCGCCACGCTGCCGAAGGCCATGAAGAACAGCAGCCCGAGGCTCGCCAGGGCCAGGATGGCGCCGCTGCCCGCGGGCTTCAGCACCTTGCCCTTGGCCTGGGCGTAGATGGGTACACCCAGGTAGAAGAGCCCGAAACCGCCGTAGATCGCGAGGGCCGGCATTAGTGTTTCAGGCTTCAGGTACTGCGAGGACCAGAAGCCTTCCGCCAGGAGCACGAAGAAGCAGCCGATGAAGTGCACCAACCCCTTTTCGTAGCGGATCGCGTAGGCGGAGAGCACCAGCATGAGGCCCAGGAGCACGCCGAAGATGAGGCCTGGCGCGGCCGATGCCACGTCCAGCATCACCAGCGCGGGGAACACGAACAGCAGCAGGGGTGCGGTGAGCACCGCGATGGAGCCCGTGTCGGAGGCGAGCTTCCGCCGTTCCACCAGCGCACCGATGCCGAGATGGATGCCCACGAAGAGCGCAAGGAAACCGAACACCGCGGGCCAGGCACCCTGGGTGTAGTTCACAAGCCAGCCCATCCAGGCCATCAGCGTGAACACGCCACTGACTCCGTTGAGCCAGAGCGGCCCGTGATAGATCGCCAGCACCGCGACCCACACCACGAGACAGGCGAGGAAGCTGAAGACCATCATGAAGTGCTGGCTGTAGGAAGGGGCCGTCAGGGAGAACACCGCGAAGAACAGCGGTGGCAGCGCTCCCAGGAGCAGTGCGAGATCGGCGCTGGAGCCCCAGGCCCGGCGTTTGTATCTGGCGAGCCACGGCACGCCGAGGGTGAACAGCGTGACGGCGCCGTAGATCAGCAGCGCGTCCTTCAGCCGTTCCGGGGCGAGGTGCCGCGCGGACCAGACTACCTCCGCGACGATCATGAAGAAGCCGCTGAAGTAGTGGATCTTGCGGTCGTCCTGGCCGATGGCGAAGGCCGCCAGGAGCAGGCCCAGCGCCAGCATGGTGCCAAAGCAGAGCCATGGATTCACGGTGGCGTCCTCCAGTGCGATCAGCGCGGGGAAAACCGCGATGAGCAGTGGCGCGGCATACACACCAAGACGGCCATAGGAGTCGAAGGGAGCCCGGCCCAGCTTCTGCTGAAGCAAAGGCACGGCCAGGTAGATCAGCACGAACAGGGCGACGAAGGCGAGCACCCAGGGCCAGGCTTCGGCACGGTGGTAGCTCGCGGCCAGCCAGCCGGACCAGACCACCAGCACCGAGCCTGCGCCCAGGGTGTGCAGCCACTCGGGTCCGTGGAAGATGGCGATGGCCGCAAGGCCCGCGGCCACCAGGGCCAGGAAGCCGAACATCATGGCGTAGTGGCTGCCGTAGGCTGGCATCGTGGCCAAGTGCAGCGCGAAGAGCAGGGGCGGAATGAAGGAGAAGGTGGTGCTGTAACGGAAGATGGGATGAACGGGTTCACCCTCGTCCTTGCGCTGTCGTTCGCCGAAGAAGAGCGTACCAAAGGCGATGAGCGGGAAGAGCAGGAAGGCGCCCAGCCCGATGCCCATCTCCAGGCCCTGCCCGGCGGTTTCCGCGGTATCCAGGAACTTGAGCACCCAGCCCAGCTGGTACACCGCCGTGAACACGAGGCTGAGGGCCTTGAGGATCGGCCACTGCTTGCGGTAGCCCACCCACGCCAGGCCGATATTGAGCACGGCGAGGTAGCTGAAGAGGCCGACGGGATGGTCCTGCCCCGTGCTCAGGAGCGCGGGCGTGGCGAAGCCGCCCAGGAGGCCCAGGAGCGCGATGAAGATGGAGTTCCGCCGGATGGAGAGCATGACGGCCACGGCGGCCACGACGACCATGCACAGGAAGGCGGCCCAGGCTGGCATCATGCCCCAGAGGGAAGTGCTCGCGAAGAAGGTGGAGAAGAGGATGGCGATGCCCGCCGCCGTGAGCGATTGCGCGGTGACCGCGTACCGCTGCGCCTGCTTCGTCTCGCAGAAGCCCAGCAGACCGGCCCCCGTGATCAGGCCGATGGTCATCCTGACGGTGGTGGTGAGCCAGCCGTGCTCGATGCCGTACTTCAGGAAGGCGATGGCGGCCACCAGCAGCGCGATGCCCGCGATCCAGCTGAAGAGCTTCACGCCGATGAGGGACTCCCAGTCGAAGGGCTGCGAGGGTTTCTTGATCTTCGGAGCGGCGGCAGGAACGACGGGCTTCGGACGGGGTGGCGCGTAGGCGGGAGCCGGACGAGGAGCTGGCCGGGCCGCGCTTGGCGCCGGTGCCGCGGGCATAGTGATCCGTTCCGGCATTGCGAGAGGAACGGGCGGAACCTCGGGCGCGGGCTGTGGTCTCGTTTCGGGCTTTGGTTCGGGCTTCGCTTCCACTTCCGCTAATACCAAAGGCTGTGTATCCGAGGCCGAGGGCGGTACCTGCGCGGCCCAGGGAACTTCTTCGTGGCCGGGAGCTGGCGCCGGTTCTGGAATCGCCAACGGTACGAACACGGGCTCCGGCAGGGGCGTTGGGGTGACTACCGGAGGGACAGGCTCCACTGGAGCCGGGGGAGGCACGGCGGGCGCAGTCTCCGGAAGTCGCGCGGAAGTCAGTTCCTTCTGGAGCCTCGTGACGACGGCCCCCAGGTGATCGATGTCCTTGCGCGCCGCGGAGAGATCCGCGCGAAGATCCCGCAGGGCCTTCTCCTGCTTCATCCGATCCGATTGCCGGGCGGAGGAGGAGTAGGCGATCCAGACGATCAGGCCGATGGCGGCCAGGACCGCGAACAGACAACCGAATTCTTCCACACCAGACTCCTGGGAATGTTTTTTTCATGATAGCGATACGTGCCCACCGGAACCATAACGGATGCGTTCCTGGCATGATGCGCGGGAGGAAGTCCTGGATGGAGGGGAGGATCCGTGATCGATGTCCGCAGCTACAACCGTGAGCGATGGGACCGGCAAGTGGAGGAGGGCAATCCCTGGACCCTTCCCGTCTCGCCCGAAGTGATCCGCGAGGCCCGCGAAGGCCGCTGGGACGTGCTGCTCACACCGAAGAAGCCGGTGCCGCGGAACTGGTTCCCGCCCCTTGAAAACTGCCGCGTGCTCGGACTGGCCTGCGGGGGAGGCCAGCAGGGGCCTGTGCTGGCGGCAGCGGGCGCGAGGGTCACGGTCTTCGATAATTCGCCACGGCAGCTGGCACGCGATGCGGAAGTGGCGGCACGGGAAGGGCTCGAGATCGGCCTGCAGGAGGGGGACATGCGGGATCTCTCGGCCTTTGCCGATGGGTCCTTCGACCTGATCTTCCATCCCGTTTCCAACTGCTTCATCCACGAGGTGCGGCCTGTGTGGAAAGAGGCATTCCGCGTGCTCCGCCCCGGGGGAATTCTGCTGGCGGGCTTCTCCAACCCGGCGATGTACCTGTTCGACGGCCCAGCCCTGGAGCGTGGCGAGTTCAAGGTCCGCCATACCCTGCCCTTCGATCCCCGGACCTTCGACGCCGAGACCCTGGCCCACGAATTCTCGGGCAATCAGCCCGGTGGGGGTCGACCCCTGGAGTTCAGTCACTCACTGGAAGACCAGCTGGGCGGCCAGCTTGACGCGGGGTTCCAGCTGACAAATCTCTTCGAAGATACCCACGACGATGCGCTTGGTCGCAGGATGCCGCTCTTCCTCGCCACACGGGCATTCAAGCTGGCAACTATAAAATGAATGCCTATAGAATCCAGTGAACTGTGTTTTCTATTTAACTACTCTAAAAATTGGCACGAATACCGATTGCCCTGGAAATCGACAAGGACGATGTTGAACCTTTAAATTTTATCAAGATTTCCACTAAACTTGATGTTCAATATAAATTTATATAAACAATCTTAATACAATTTTAACGCCACACAGATTTTTTCTTATTTACCCTGAGAATTCAGGCGAGTTTGTATCTAGACCGAGTCATTTTCCCAAAGTCATCGCCAAACATTCCCCTTTTCTTTCCATTCTACAAATTGGCCGACTACTAACATAACTATCACTTGTGTGATATCTATATGTGAGGTTATATGGGGTTTTTTCTGAAAAAAACGGTAATCGAACCAGAACACAAAATCTCTCTGGCAGCTCAAGGTAATTCCGTCCATCTCAGAGAATCAACCAGCTTTGCTGATATTGGGGAGAAGGGTCCGATAGTTGAGATTTTCGAAAATATTAAAAAAATTCCAGGATGGTTCAACTTGGATGATTGTGAACATTTTTATTTACTTCTAGCTTATCAATCAATCCTTGGCATAAAGGGTGATCTACTAGAAATAGGGAGTTATCATGGCCGTTCGGCATCACTCATGGCCAGTTGCTTGCAACCAAAAGAAATAATTGTTATATGTGATGCATTTGAGGCCAACATCGATGGAATTTATGAAAACAAGCCCACTCAAACCATTTTACTGTCCAATATAAAGCAAATAAATCCAAATCTTGATGATAACAAAATAATAATCAAGGCCTGCCTAAGCAGCAATTTACAGCTTGATCAGGATAATTTATTTCGTTTCATTCACATAGATGGCGGCCACTCTGCCGAACAAGTTTATCTGGATTTAAAATTATGCAGTGAACATATTCTTTCGAAAGGCATTATTGTCATAGATGATTACAATAATAAACAATGGCCTGGAGTGGCCGTAGGAACGGACAAGTTTATGGCCGAAAACAAAAACTTTTCAATATTGGCAGATATGAATCGTCATGGAGCTTTGGGAAGAAAACTTTATCTAACAAAAAATCATTGACCCAAAAAATGAATTATACAAAACCGCCATCAAACATAGAGTAATCAGGCGACCGATTTTATGATCAATGGGAAGGCGGTCATGGATCGGAGGATGTCCGGTGATGCGTGTAGGCGATGAAGGCTGGCCTCGACGGCATCCATCACTTTGTCGAGGTCGGAGAACACTAGATTGCGCATATCGTTTTCTCGGATGTATTCCCAGACATGCTCAGCGGGGTTCAGCTCAGGGCTGTATGGCGGCAGCGGGACCAAGGTCATGTTGGGCGGGACGACGAGGACATGGGCCTTATGCCATCCGGCTCTGTCCAGGAACATCACGCAGTGTTCATCCGGGAACTGTGCGGCTGTCTGCGAGAGAAACAGGGACATCAGCTTGGCGTCAACCCACGGCAAAATCATCGAGGCCATCTGCCCATCCTGTGAGGACACAGCCACGTAGGCGTAGATGAATTTGCGGACGACTTGGCTTCCGATGGTCGGGCGGAGTGGAAGGGGAGCCCAGCAACTCCGTCCATCGCTGATGCGGCCGAACCGCCCTTCGTCCTGAAACAGGAGCCGGAGCCGTGTTCCCTTCGGAAGTCCTCTGGCTATGACTTTGAGCGTTTCGTGGAGTTTTTTTTGAAGGCTACCGAAGCAGCAGGATCCTGTTTGGCGTGGTGAGGGCGCGGTGCGAGTTTCCGCCATTCGTGGCGGTGCAACAGCTTGTAGACGTAGTCCAAGGAGACCTCCTGGCCCAGTTTCCGGCATAATGCCGGATGCAGGTGTTTGGCAGTGAGGACATCCACTGATTGCGCTAGCGCCAGATGCTGAGCCAGGAACTCTCGCTCCTCCTCCAGCGACATCAGCGCCCAACGGCGGCCTCCGCGCCCTTTTCGGTCAAGGCCAGAGGGTCCCAGCGTATTGTATTCGCCCAGCCACTTCCAGACGGATTGCACGGAGACGACGAGCATCTCGGCGACCTGATGGGCAGGCAGCTTGGCCGAGTGGGTGAGCCACATCGCCAGGCGTCTTTGGTAGGCCGCCTTGTCGGGCGCTTCCTTTACCCATGCCATGAGCTGATCGGTAGTGAACCAGGGGGTCAGGTTGGATGGTAACCGCATAGAGTCCCTCCTGGATTACCAAGATAGCATTACTCTATGTTTGTTGTCATATTTGTATGATACAGAGGTTCGCCTGTTGCAGGAGTAAACGAGCGCAGGAGCTGCTCCTGGAATCTGCAATCATGGACCGGGGAGGGAATGGAAGGCGCATGGGATGGCTAGCCTGGTCCTGGATTCCCTGTGGGATCGCCGGTGGAGTGATTTGTAAGCTCAACCGAAGAAGCAAGGCTCATGGTGCGATCCATCGTGTGCTGGGCTCGTTTGGAGGCATGACCACGCGGCTGGCGGGCTTGCGACACGCACCCGGAGCTTGCGGTGGTTTCAGATCGTGGCGGTCTTTCCGGTTGAAGGGAAAATCGTTTGGAGCTACCGCCACTTCACGGAAAGAAAGGCTCTGGGCCGGGAATCCGCCGCTAGTGCAGCCTGACCCGGACAAGGCCATTGCAGCGATGGTGCGCGCTCTTCCCCGCATCGGCACCATCGCCACGATGGCCAGCCGGTTTGATACGTTCTCCTTGGTGCTGCCAAGGATTTACGAACAAGTGGATCACCTTTATGTATTCCTGGATGGCTACGCTGAGTCTCCAGCCATATTGAATGGCTATGAGCGCGTTTCGGTCTTTCATGCGAAAGAGCATAGGAATCTGCACGCATCCAGCCGCTACCTTTGCCTCAGGCATATTCCCGGACCCTCCGTGATCCTGCCGGTGGATGACGACATCGCGTATCCATGCAACTACGTGGCACGGATGGTAGAAGCTCTCGCGAGATGGGATGGCCGTGCCCTCGTCGGTGTACATGGCCGGATTTTTCGTCCGCCTTACACCTCCTTCGTTCGAAATGCGGAGTGCTTGCATTTCGCCCGATCACTCGAATCAGCACGCCCTGTTCACCTCGTTGGCAGTGGAACGAGTGCCTTCATATCGGATCAGCTCGATGTGGATCCCTGTGCTTGGCCATATGCCAACATGGACGATCTCTTCATGGCCATCGAAGCGAGCAGGCGATCGCTTCCCCGAATTGCCATCGAACGGCCGGAGAATTGGCTGGTGCCCTATGCAGAAGGCCAATCCGACAGTATCTGGCGACAGACGCTCAAAAACGATCAGCCACAGACGCAATGGATGCGCACGCTACTCGAAATGGATGGTTTGATCACGTGACGTTCAGATCGCCTCGACCCGCCATATCGACTCATGGGCCATGGGTGAGATGTCCGAAGCTGGTATGAACCGGCGGATTCTGGGCGGTTCTCGATGCTGGCTCCGGTAGCTCTGGATGTCTTCCATCTTGAGAAGGAGAGCAGGCCAGGAGAGACGCGCAATGAATCGATTCAGCCGGTAGCCCCTGAAAAGCGCCAAGACTCTCTGGATTCCTTCCTCGCGCACGGGCGCACTGCTGGCATAGTGCAGATCCTCGTAAAGAAATAGCGTGCAGGATTTCTCAATCAAGCCGAGGTTCCTGTGGACGGTCATTAGGGTAGAGAGGTGATTGCGGTGACCTCCAATACCCATAGGGCAGTAAAGCGCCACGGTGCGAGGGTCCTTCTTCGCTTGGAGCCTTTCAGCCAACAATGCGAGTAGCCGCGCAGACAGGGCTTCGATCTCACCTTCTAGATTGGAGGAATCCCGTGATGTGAATCCCAAAAGGGAAGGCTCCGGAAGTTGAAGGTCGTGCCTGACCAATCCGCAGGCTTTGGCGAAGAGAATATCCTCTGATTTCCTGATCCTGGTCACCGCTTCGATGCGGGCCTGACGCTCCTCCGGCAAGGGGATCGGCGCCTCCACGTACTCGCTGCGAGTGAAGAGGTTGATCAGATCTCCACCCTGCTGTCGAGCGATATGACCGATGGAAAAGCAGACATCGTCATGGTGAGGCGAAAGGTATAAGTGCAAGACTCGTCCTGAATATCCGAGCAATGGCTGACCAGCAACAAGGGAGAACGCGCGTGCGTAAGGCCATCATAACAAGCCACTGGAACCCAGGCTGGTGTGCGCAAATGGACCCAGGTACCGCAGATCCATCACGGGCACGCCGTCCTGCTTCGAGGCTTCGAGATCCACCTCGTACTCGGCCATCCAGTCGTTGGCCCCTTCCGGATCCACGAGCATCTGCTGAACGCGCCAGGTCTTTGTCTGCTCGTCGGGAACGACGTAGGTGTGGCGCAGGTTCCGCCCCTCGGGATCCAGGCGCAGGGTGCCGTGATCGGCGCGGTAGTTTTCCATTAGCGTCTTCAGCCGCTCGGCCGTCCAGGCCTGGCCATCGGCATCCCAGGGGACCTCTTCGGCCACGGCATCCTCGGTGAGCTGAGCGATGGCCTCTTCGAATTCGTTGGACACGAGGTTGCGCAGGAAGGTGAAGACGCGGTTCCGGATGGAAGCGGTGAACGTCTTGCGATCGCGGGTGATATCGATCTCTTCCGGCCGCTCAGGGCGCACTTCCTTCGTATCCTCGGGCCGGTAGTTGGGATCGCGCATCTTCTCCCACTCGTCCATGAGGCTGGAATCCACTTGCCGGAGCATGGCGCCGAGGTAGAGTTCCATCTCCCGCACCTCATCGGTCTTCGAGGCATCGGGCACCGTCTGGGCGATCACCTTGTAGACGCCGTTCAGGTGGCGCAGCAGCAGCCCCTCGGAACGCTGCAGGTCGTAGTCCCGCACATAGTCGGAGAAGGAGCGGTATTCCTCGAACATCTCCCGGGCGATGGACTTGGGCCGGATGTTCTCCGTGCCCACCCAGGGATGCTGGTCCGCGAACTCGTTGAAGGTGGCGTAGACGAAGTCGCGCAGGGGTTTCGGATACTCCATCTTTTCCAGCTCAGCCATGCGCTGCTCGTACTCGATGCCCTCCATCTTCATCTCGGCAAGGCGCTTGGTCTTCAGCCGGTCCAGCTGCTTGCGCAGGATGATGTCGGGATCCTCGAGGATGGATTCCACCAGGGTGACCACGTTCAGCGCGTGGTCCGGGTCCGCCGGATCAAGCTTGGGCAGCGTATCCAGGAGGTACAGCGACAGCGCCTGGTTCATGGAGAAGTCGTCCTGCAGCTCCACGTTCACGCGCAGGCCGCCGCCGTGGAATTCCACGATCTTCCGGTTCAGCAGCGACCGGAAGAGCTGCCAGCCGCGGTGCCGGTGCAGTGCCTTGGCGCGCTCGGTCTCGTGGCTGTCGCGGATCAATTCCCGCATCGCCAGGCAACCATCGCCTTCGCGCGAAAGCACGTTGAGCAGCATGCCGTGGG
>DCFP01000023.1:0-17589 GCA_002319925.1 Holophagaceae bacterium UBA1801
CATTGCGCACCACGAACCACTCTTCGGATTTCAAGGACTCGAGCAGCGGCGCCTCGGCCACCTGGCCACAGGCCTTGAGGGCATCCAGGAGGTGGGCCCTGCGCGAGCGGTCCGACTCGTCCGCCAGGCGCTCCACCAAATAGTTCGCGGCGGCGGGTCCCAGCATGCGCAGATAGGGATGGATGCGGGCGCTGGCTTCCTGGCGGTCCATGGTGAAGAGTTGCGCCAGCACCTTGTGCACGCGGTCCGGCGCGCCGAGCCGCAGCAGGAGGTCGGCCGTGGCCGCGCTCTTCCAGGGCGCCGGCAAGCTCATTTCGGTCACCACATCCTGCAGCTCCGAGAAGAGATTGAAGGCCTTTTCGGGATCGCCGCTCTCCACCCAGAACCAGAGGATGTGCTCGACGGCCTTGGACAGCCACTGGTGGACCTCGGGATCCTTCTCCCGGCCGTAGGTGCGGGAAAGCAGCTCCATCAGCTCGTTCAGCAGGGCCGCGGGCATGCCTGGGATGTCCGCCCAGTCCGCGATCTTCTCGAAGCCCTTGGCAACCATGGTCCGGCGCGCCACCGCGGGCACTGTCAGGCCGCTGGCGTAGTGGCGCATGACCTTCTGGAATTCCTGGAACCGGCCCGCTTCGAGCATCTCGCGCATGAAGGCCAGCACCTTCTCCTGGGGAATTTCGAAGATCCGCTGCCCGTCGAGGAGCTTCGCCAGCTTGGCCGAGGCTGTCTGGTTGTCCCAGGTGATTATGTCCAGGAGATCGCGCAACTGCCCTTCCGACATGCCCTCGCGGCGCAGTGCGTTGGCCAGCTGTTCCCCCCAGTGCTCCGCACTGGTGCTGAGCGGCTTGAGCTGGTCGGCGAGTTCGGGAATCCGCTCCGGCGCCATGGAACCGCGCGCGTAGGCCGCGGCAAAACTCGGGGCCGCCATGGTCGCCGCTAGGCGGGCGAAAAGGTTGCGCAGGGCACCGGTGTGCATCATGGCGGCACCGCGGAACAACTCGATCTGCTGCTCCGCGGCCATCGAGCTCAATGCCTGCCGGATGGCGCCCTGGGTGTTCGGCTGGACGCCCTGCTGATCCATGCCAAGGGACTGCAGCATCGTGCCGAGACCCGACAGATCCGGCGCGACACCGCCGCTGATCCTGGAAATGAAATAGTCGCGCATCTGGGTGACCAGGGTGTTGAACTCGTAGCCCTGACCAGCCGGACCGCGGGGTGGCGTCGGGCTGGATCCCGTCGGGTAGGCGCTTTTCGCACTGGATCCCTGGACCGGATAGCTGCCCGTGCTGGTTCCAGCCCCCGGGCCCGCCATGCCCGCCGCACCACCAGGGCGCATGCCACTGCCACTGCCCATGGCCGCGACCGAGGCCAGGAGCGCGGAGGCGATTTCTCCCGCCTCGGACACTTCCTCCAGGCGCACAGCCACGATGCGGAGGTGCGTGACGCCCTTTTCTTCGAGCAACTTCTTGGCACCGCCCTGCTCGCGCAGCTGCGCAGGCTTCAGGCAGAGGAGGCTCAGAAGGGTTTGCAGCTCTTCGCGGGTGGCGCCGGGATAGAGAAGAATCGCATAGATGCCCCGCTCTTCCATCTCGTTGGCGAAGGCCTTGATCTGCAGGTTCTGGATGTCCTCCATGACCTTGTCCACGAACATCTTCCCGCTACGGGTGGCGATCTGGACCTGGGATTTGCCGCTGAGGAACCGCTGGTAGCCGGCCTCGAGCCCCTTCAAGGATTCCTGATTGCGGGGATGGGAGACGCCATAGAGCCGGCAGGACTTAAGCGCCCACTGAAGGCTCATGAGGAAGTCGAGGGAAGAACTCATGGGTAGCGATCCGGTGAAGAACCCCATGATATGCGCACCAGCTGCCGTTTGGCTGGGATTATGTGTTCGAATGGGACGCGGCGAGCGCCCCTGCCGGGTTCCCTGGTTTAGGTTCCGGCACGTCGTATAGCACTCTCGCGGCGTTGGTCTTCAACAGCTCCTCCCGGAGCCGCCTGCCGGTTTTTCGTTCGATCACATCGCGCCAGATTTCGTTTTTCCGGAAGGTGCCCGAGGGAGTCCTCTCGAACCGGGCGTTCCGTTCGAACACGTGATAGCTTTCCCTGAGCGCCTCGCTCACCCTCAGCTCGCCGCAGAGATCCGCCTCGGTCGTCCACAGGCGCAATTGGAAGGTGTGCTGCGTGTCGTTGCGGAACTGCAGGTCGACGTAGTTGTAGAAGACCGCGGCGCCCGTCCCGAAGGGAATCTGGCGGTTGCAGTCCGGGAAGGGATCGAAGCTGTGCTCGCTTCGTTCAGTGACCGTCAGAGGGCTGTGGAGCACCAGCCAGTGGATCATGTTGGCCAGCTGGCAAATGCCGCCGCCGATGCCGGGCCGAGGCCGTCCGCGGGACAACTCCATCCCCTCTTTGTAGCCCTTGCGCGCGCTCGGGAAACCCACCCGGCGGCAAAAGGAAAAGGTTTCTCCTGGACGGATCACGAGCCCATCCAGGGAGGGTATCGCCAGCCGGAGGTTGTGCACCTTGTTGTGCTGCATCCACAGACCTGCTTCGTCCTGGAACTTGATCAAGCGGGAGCTGTTCCGCTTGATCCGCACGGGCAGGCTTTCCTCCCGCTGGATGCTGCACCAGCGGTGTCCGGAAAACAGCCAGTGGATCCAGCGCTCGATGCGGCGCACCCAAACCGCCATGAAATAAAATCCTGGATGAGCTGCGCTCAACCGGCCATTGAACCAACGGGGAAGACCCACCACGCTCCCTGCGAAACACATGATTATAATTGATTCACTGTTTTTCACAAGCAGGATTAAAACGGGGTGTCGTAGGATGACCCTGACAAAACCAATCGGAAGTAAGCGCACGGAGCAGTCATGACCCACGGGAGCAAAACAGGATTCCGCATCGACCCCATGAAGGTCCTGGTCATGCTGTGGGTGGCCGCTGGTTCCCTGCTCGCAGTACCCCTCACGCCATCCGAGCGGAAAACCATCTTCAATGAGCTGACCGCCCAGGCGCAGCTTCTCAGGAACGATGGCACCGAAGCCCCGGTCCCGCGCGTGCTCGTGGAGGAGATGTTCTCGAACCCGAGCAAACAGGACGTGTTCGCCTTCCTGACGCTGGCTCCGTACGAGGATCCGAACGCCCGCAAGACCTACCTGTTCCTGCTCTCGGATCGAGGGCAAGGCTACAAGACCCTGGTGTCCGCCGTCGTGGCCACGGGCACACAGCGGATTGAGGCCGGCTACATCAAGATCGCGGATGGCGATGTCTGGCTGTGTTCCGATGACAGCCTCGGTGACGACAACCAGCGCGCTTTCGGCGTGGAGAAGATCTACTACCGGTGGCACCTGGACGGCAACCACTTGAACCGCGTCGGGAACATCTGGCTATTCAAGAACTACGAATTCGTGGAAGTCCCGGGGAAGTAGCGGCGCGTTTCACAACCACGAATAGCGGGCTTGAACGCTAGGGTCTGTCTTCAAATTGGGATGTGGCCGCGCAAGGGGTGCTGGCCAAGTGAGACAAGGAAAACGACGACAGCAATAGCGGCACTATTGACGAGGAGTTTGACGCAGTATCGCGCAGGAACATAGGTGAACGTGCAGCGCTTTGTGCGCTGCACTCCCGACTTGCACTACAAGTCGGAGCCCGTGTTCCCCTTGCCCTTCGGGACGACGGCCATCTGAAAACGGCCGCCCGCACATGCCGCATGGCATGTGCTATGGAAAGCACCGCTTTCCATGCGGACGTTTTCCAGCGGCGTTAGTGGCCTTGAACGAACTTTGCACCATTTAGGTCCACTTGATGTGGACCTAAATGAGGCAAAGTTCCACATCGCCCTGAAGTTGGCGTTATGGCGACAGTCCCCCGGACTGTCGCCACTTGCAGCGGCGCACTGCGCCGCCCGCCAACTTCTGCCTTGCTGGATCACGCGGCTGGCCGCCGTCGCGCGGTCCGCCGACGCGCGGTCCGCCGACGCGGCTCACATCCAATTTGAAGACAGACTCTATCCCTGTTGCCCTTCCCCCGGATGCAGCTTCTCGAATTCGGACTTGAGATTATCCGCGCAATCGGGACAGAGGCCGTGGGTGAACTCGGCCTCGGTATGCTGGGAGACGTAGGTCTCCACCTGCTGCCAGTAGCCTTTGTCGTTGCGGATCTTCTTGCAGTGCGCGCAGATCGGGATGAGACCGTTGAGGGTCTTCACGCTTTCGAGGGCCGCTTCCAGCTCTGTAATGAGCTGGTCCCTCACCTCGATGAGGCCCTGGTCCTGGCTGCGGAGGCGCTCCAGCTCGTCGATGAGACGATTCAGGAACAGGAAAATGCCCAGGGCTACCATGGCCGTCACGAGCATCCCGAAGAGCCATGGCATGAACTGGTCGAAGCCCAGCAACCACAGGTAGCTGATGATCCACGCACCGAAGCAGGCGACCTGGGAGACCAGGAACCGCCAGAGCCGCCGGAAGCCCGTGCTGATGCCCACCTGGAGCATCAGGAAGTTCATGGACTGATGATGCTCCTTGAGGATGGCCATCAGCGCCACGTTGTTGACCAGACAGATGAGACAGAACAACAGAGCCAGGTCTTCGGTTCCCGGAAGGAGCCGGCGCAGGCGGGGTGCCAGCAGTGCGAAGAGGATCAGCAGCGCGCCAGTGATTCCCGCTTCCCACGAGGATTGATAGGCCACGGTCCATGGCTTCAGGAAGAGCAGTCGAAGGGGAATCAAGGCCATGAATAGAGGCCCCAGCGCAAAGGCCACCGTGCGATAGCCCCAGAGATACTGGTCATCCATGTGCGTCGGAAGGTACGCGGTCACCCGGCGGTTCAACCCACCCGCGGCCATGTCCTTGGCTTCTCCCTCAGCCTTCGCCATCCGAATTCCCCTGAACCATCATCCTTCCTATTCGGCTTGAGATGAAGGCTCGATGAACCCGCAAGTGCCGGAATTCATGTCGGCAGCTATTTATGCAAATCCGCCCTGAGTTGGATCACTGCGCCGACTCGCTGGCGTCTAACTATGAGTCACCCACGCTGGACAAAGTTCGATGTTTCGGTGAGGTCTTTCATGCGTTTCACGATCCTGCGCAAGGCCGATATGGAGAGCGAGGGCGGCCGGATCTTGTTTTCCAAGTCCATCCTGCCGTGGTCCACGGCCCCTTCCCCACCATGGAAGTGATGGCCGGCTTCCGCATGATCCAGGTGAAAGCGGAGGCGGAAGCCGTCGAGTCTGTGAAGCGCAGGCCCGCTGTAAACGCGGATGACTACGCGGAGATCGAGTTCCGCGCGGTCTTCGAAGCGGGCGCTTTCGGACCAGAGTCCACCTCCGATCCGAGAGAGGCGGAAGAGCAGATATGAATCCAGCTGGCTGGCACGTCTTAAGACACTGGGCCATCATCGGGACTGCCATTCCAAACTTTATCGAGCCACGGAGACATCATGGAGATCCAACCTTACCTGTTCTTCGAAGGTCGTTGCGAGGAGGCCGCGGAGTTCTATACCCGTGCTCTTGGAGCCGAAATCACGATGCTCATGCGATACCGGGAAAGCCCCGAACCATCCGCGCCGGGCATGCTTTCGCCGGGCTCGGAGGACAAGGTGATGCATATGAGCCTGCGCATCGGGGAGACGACGGTGCTGGCCTCCGATGGCCGCTGCTCCGGCCAGTGCAATCCCCAGGGCTTCGCGCTTTCGCTCACCCTTTCCAAGGCCACCGAAGCCCAACGCTATTTCAACGCCCTCGGCGAAGGCGGGAAGGTGGTCGTGCCCCTCGCGAAATCCTTCTTCTCGGAGAGCTTCGGCATGGTCGTGGACAAGTTCGGCGTGATGTGGATGGTCTACGCGACCCCGTGAAATAATTATGAGCTTGAGTCTCAATATTGACGTATACTGCCCTGCACAGTTTCTCCGGAGGCGCCCATGAATCCGGTATCCAGCATCTCCAGCAGCGCTATACAGGCCTACCAGAAATTGGCCCAGCAGCCCAGGACTGCTCCCACCCGAAAGCTGGAGGTCCAGGAGACAGGTCAGAGCGAGCAACAGGAACTGCTCACGGGCGCGCAGGAGATCAATGAATCCCAGGTGGGGCGGAATCTGAACATCCTGGCCTAGCCCGCGTGCTGCTATAGATCCAGCACGAACTCGTCGCCCTTGCGCACCACCGCGTGTTTCATGGCCCCGAGGAAACGGGATCGCAGCGCGTCGCTCATGAGCGCCCGTTTTACGGGGGATAGCCGCAGGAAGCCGGACAGCACGCCCCGCAAGAATCGATGGCTGAGGCGCGCGGGCTCGTCGAAGAGCTGGTTCTGCAAGGTGCCGTGATCGAGGGCCTGGAGGATCACGCGCTCGAAGGTGGTCTCGGGCGTGAGGATGCGCTTGCCGCGTTTTACCATCCGGCAGCCGGTGGTCCGGCAGGCCAGCACGCAAACGCCGCAGCCCAGGCAGAGTTTCGGATCCACGGTCGGCATGCGCTTCTTCTCCTGCACGGCAGCCATGGCCAGCGCTCCCACAGGGCACGCCGTCGCGCACTTGCCGCAGCCCGTGCATTTCTCGGCGACGATCTCGGCAAGGAACGGCGAAGAGACCACGCTGTGTTCGTAACCGTACCGCGTGATCCCGTGGAGGGCGTTGCAGCAGCAGCCGCAGCAGTGGCAGACGAAGGAGATGTTCCGCTTCACGTTGTCCGCGCAGAAGACTAGACCGAGTTCTCGCGAGCGTACGAAGATCGCCTTCATTTCCTCCCGGGAGATCTGGCGGGCCAGTTTGTGCCGCAGCAGGTAGTCCGCGGCGAAGCCGAAGGAGGTGCAGGTGTCCAGCGGCGCGCGGCAAGGCGGATGCCCCATGTGATGGTGCTCGTGCCGGCAACTGCAGGTTCCCACTGCAAAACGATCGGTGCGCTCGATCAGCTCCTCGGTGCTGTCGTAATCCAGGATCTCGAGGTACTGGTCATCCAAGGATTCCTTGTGCGGCAAGGTCCTGAGGATGGAGATCCGCTCGTCATGTCCCAGGTTCGCTTCGTTGAAGGTGGCATCGCCCAGCATGTAGTCGTTGAGCATCAACGCGAGTTCCCGGGTGTTCTCCAGGTTCGTCCGCATCATCGTGAAGTCGAAGAAACCGATGAGGATGGGCGACGGCATGTAGCGCATGACCCCACCGGACAGGATGTCCATGACCAGCCCCTTGTCGCCCATCCTCTCCAAGAGCCTCAGCAGTTCCGCTTCGCCCTTGCCCGTAATCGTCCGCAGGCGCTGAAGATCGGACAAGCCATATGGCATGCGCAGGATCAGCTCCGCTTCTTCCTCCGAAAACAGCTCCTTCAGGATGGCGTACAGCTTCTCGTTCCAGGGCGCACGCAGCGTTAGGCCATCGATCTTCTGGCCCAGCTTGCGGTAGATGTCCTTGCCGACCAAATGACCCATGCGTCAGTCCGACCACCCCTGATGCGAATCGATTCCTACTCCGGCATGCCCTCGATGACCACGGGATCGCTCTGTTCCTGCAATCGTGGCAATCCAGCGAAATCGATGAAGTGGCCTGAGCGCTGGGCCTTGGTCTCCAGGTAGAAGCGGTTGTGGGGGTTGGGCGGGAGCAGGTGCGGCAGGCGGCGGCTCACCTTTACGCCATACTGTTCCAGCTCCTGCACCTTCTTGGGATTGTTGGTCATGAGGTGGACCGAAGAGATGCCGAGGCTGTGCAGCATGTGGGCGGCGATGGCGTAGTCGCGCTCGTCGTCGCGGAACCCCAGGGCGAGATTGGCTTCCACGGTGTCCATGCCCTGATCCTGGAGAGCATAGGCACGGATCTTGTTGGCCAGCCCGATGCCCCGGCCCTCCTGGCGCAGATAGAGCACCACGCCCCGCTCCACTTCCCCGATCTTCTTGAGGGCGGTCTCCAGCTGATCGCGGCAATCGCAGCGCAGGGAGCCGATCACGTCGCCCGTCAAGCACTCGGAGTGCATGCGTGTGGGCACGTTCTCGGCGCCCACCACATCGCCGTGGACGATGGCGATGTGGTCCTTCTGGTCGCGGTTGTTCCAGAAGGCCACGATGCGGAAATCGCCGAAGCGGCTGGGCAGCTTGGCCACGGCCACGATGCGGACGCAGACATGGTCATGTCCGTAGCCGGGGCATTCGTGGTTCCGGTCGCGTTCGACCAGTTCGTTGAGCCGGGTATCCATCGGATTCGTCGTCATGCTTCATTCCTCGTTCAAGAGCCGCTGGGCCAAGGCCGAGCCGGAAAGCCAGGCGGCCTGCACGCCGCCGCCGGGCGAAAAAACATCCCCCGCAAGACCCAGGCGCAGGTTTCCATTGATGGGTGTCAACAGAGGCCGCGAAAGCTCGTTGCCCCGGTCCACACGGGCGAATTTCCAGCGATGGGGCGAAGTCCAGAGGGGATGCAGGACCCACTCACCCACGTGCTGTGCTGCCTCCTGAAGCAACTGCGTCGACCACGCTTCTTCCGGCTGTTCCAAGCGCTCCCGGGACCAGCCTGGGCGTGCCTGGATCACAAGGGTCACGAATCGCGGCTGCAGGCGTTTGCAGGAATCCTGGGAGACGAGCTGAAGGCTAGGTGAATCTTCTGGATACAGAATGTCCCAGTCCGGCGCGGGCACTTCGAGCGGATAGGCAGCCAGCAGGGTCAAGGAAGGCACACTGGAGAACATCCCCAGCAGAGTCGCTGTTGGAGCCAGTTCCGGCACAGCGCCCATGGTTCCGAGCATGCCGAGGATTTCCTCCAGGGCCATGGCCACCACCAGGTCCTGGCATTGGAATTCCTCGTCGGCGCTGGAACGAAGCAAAAAGCAATTTCCATCTGCGGTGATGCGCTCGATGCGCGTGTTCAACTGCACCTGCAGACCTGACGCCAAATGCTTGGCGAAGCAATTCATGCCCGCGGGGATGATGGCGCGCTGTTCCGTGGGTGCGAAGGCATCGGGCTGGCAGGGGGTGCCCTGGCCCTGGATCCGGCGCGGCCAGGGCGATTGCATGACCACGCCATCCACATCCTTCACGGCGCGGAGGAAGGGCTCGGCATGCCCGTGCAGGAACATGGGGCCGAAATCAATGGGTTGGCCTTCGAAGCGCCGCGTGGCCAGCCGGCCTCCCACGCCCCTGGCCCGCTCAATCACGCGCACGTTCCGTCCGGCTTCCTGGAGTTCCTTCGCGCACTGCAAGCCCGCGATGCCTCCACCGATGACGATCACTTCGCGCTGCATTCCGTTCCTCTGTTTCCTCGCGGATCTCCATGCAATCGGATGCCCGCGGATGCGATTTAGGATAACCATCCGTTCGATCCGCGTCCCGGAAAAGGCCGAAGGTGTCACAATCCCCCATTCCCGTGAGGCCGCCATGATCCTCTGCGATATTTCCGAATTCCACCGGTACTGCAGCCTTCATCCTGCGTTTCCCGCCGTGGATGATTTGATCCGGAACACGGATCTGGCGCGCTTTCCCGAGGGACGGACGGAATTGAAGGGCAGCGATCTGTACATCAGTGCCTCACTCCAGGGACGCACGCGGCCCTCGCCGCCCCTGGAAGCCCATCACCACTACATCGATGTTCAGGTCATCCTGGAAGGTGTGGATACCTTGGGCTGGGCGCCGTTGAGTTCATGCACTCATGAATCCGTGCCCTACGATGCAGGCAAGGATGTGGTCTTCTACAGCGACGCACCCGTGAATCTGATCCGCCTTCAGCCCGGGCAGCTGGTCGTCTTCTTCCCGGAGGATGCGCATGCACCCCTCATCGGCAATGGAGATGCGGTCCGAAAACTCGTGGTGAAAGTGAGAACGGACTGGCACCCAGCCGTTTGATCCCGATTACCGCAATTGCTTTTTCCTCGCCTTCGGCATCCAACACAGGATGGAGACGAGTGGAAGGCGAACGCAACACTGCGCCTTTGCATGCGCTGGACCGATCCTTGAGAGTCTGCCGCTATGATGGCTGATCCCGGATGGCTTTCCTGATGCGCACACTCCTTGCACTGATGCTGCTGACCGCGCCCATGGCGGGCCAGCCGGTATCCCGGAAAAAACCCCCTGTCCAGCGCGAGCCTCCCTTCATCAGAAGCCTGCGGACGAAAGCGAGGCATGGTCAGGCCAGGGCGCAGTTCGATCTGGGAGTCTGCTACCGGTACGGCCAGGGCGTGGCGCAGGATGATGCCCAGGCGGCGATCTGGTACCGGAAGGCGGCGGAACAGGGCTACGGAAAGGCCCAATACAATCTGGGGGTCTGCTACGACCTCGGGAAGGGCGTCGCCCAGGACCACGAGGAGGCCGCGGCCTGGTACCACAAAGCCGCGGATCAAGGCAATGCCAAGGCCCAGTACAATCTGGCCGTCAGCTACAAGTTCGGTCAGGGCGTGTCCCAGGATTGGGTGGAAGCCTACGCCTGGTTCGATCTCGCGGCCAGTCAGGGCGAGAGCATCGCCGTGGAATCCCGGGACAATCTCATGGAACTGCTGAGACCCGAAGAGCTTCAGCGGGGCAAGGCGCGCGAGCAGATCCTTCTGGCAGAAATCCAAATCCCAGCCGAGAAGCCGCCCCGCAAAAAGAAAAGGGGTTCACGGGGTTAAAATGTATACAATATATCTAGCCACCGGATAATCCCTCCGGACTGCAGCGCCCATCCTCCGCAAGGAATGCCATGTTCCACCGCAACCGCAGCGAAACCGCACGGGCCTATTCGGCACTGGCCGTCGGCGTGATCTGCATCGGATGGTCCGCCATCTTCGTTAAGCTGGCGGGGGTTCCGGGCCCGGCCTCGGCCTTCTACCGCATGCTCATCTCGGGGCTGGTGCTCATTCCCTGGCGCCTGATCCGCGGAGGTTCCTGGCCCCGACGGAATCTGATCTTCCTCATCATAGCCGGCGGCGCTTTCTACGCGCTGGATCTGGCCCTCTGGAACACGAGCCTCCTGCTCACCTCCGCGGCCATCGCCACTCTGCTCGCCAACAACGCTCCGCTCTGGGTGGGATTCGGCGCGCTGTTCCTATTCCGCGAGAGATTGACACGGGGCTACTGGCTGGGCCTCTTCATCTCGCTCTCAGGCATGGTGATCCTCATGGGCCTCAATGCCTGGCGGCACCTGGACTTCAACCTCGGCGAACTGCTGGCCATCGGCGCGAGCCTGGCGTACGCCTCGTACATGCTCACGACGCAGCGGGCGCGGACCCACGTGGACACCCTCACCTTCATGGCGATCTCCGCGGCGGCGAGCATCACCGTGCTCTGGATCGCGTGCCGCGCCCTGGGCGCGCCCCTCACCGGCTATTCCGTGAAGGCCTGGAGCGCCCTGCTGGGCATGGGTCTCCTCTCGCAACTGGGCGGTTGGCTGGCCATCAACTTCGCCCTCGGCCACCTGCGAGCCGCGCACGTCTCGGTGAGCCTGCTGGGCCAGGCCGTGGTGACGACGCTTCTCGCCATGCCGATCCTGGGCGAGTTCCCGGCTGCCAACCAGATGCTCGGCGGTGTGCTCGTGCTTGTGGGCATCTATGTGGTCAATCGACGGAAGGCGGAGGAAGTCGTGCCCGAGGCCGTGGATCTGCCCGCCATCAGCCCTGGAGAAAGCGATGGAAATTGAGTTCAGCCAGCTTGCCAAGGCCATCGGAACTGTCTTCGAGCATCACGGCGTCCCATCTGCTGCTGCAGCCAATCTGGCCCAGGAGCTGACGGATGCGACCTTCGCGGGCTACGAATCCCACGGGATCGGCCGCGTCCGTTCCTACCTCATCGCCATCCAGGCAGGCGTCCTGCACCCAGATGCCAAACTCACGGTGGTGCGCGAAACGCCTTCCACGGCGCTCCTGGATGGCGGAGGCGGTTTCGGGATCCTGATGGCCCTCCAGGCCGCCGGCCACGTGGCAGACAAGGCCCGCAAGACCGGGCTGGGCGCGGTGGCGCTGCGGAACTGCGGCGATGTGGCGCGGCTTGCATCCTACGCGGAACGCATCGCAAATCAAGGGACCATCGGCATCGTGGCCGCCAACGATGCGGGCGCAGGCCTCGTCGTGGCTCCGCATGGAGGCACGCGAGCCTTGCTCACCACGGATCCCATCGCCGCGGGTATTCCGCGCCGCAATGCGCCCCCGCTGGTCTTCGACCTGGCCACCACGCAGATCGCCCTCGGGGCCGCCCGGGCTGCCTCACGACGCGGTGAGCCGGTCCAGGAGGACACACTGATCGATGCGAACGGGCTGCCGACGCGGGACCCCGAGGCCCTCTTCACGGGACTCGCCGCACTGCTGCCCCTGGGTGGCATGACCTTCGGCTTCAAGGGCACCGCCCTGGCGTTGCTCGTGGAAACCCTGGCGGGCGGGCTCTCCGGCGATGGATTCTCCGGTGATTTCCCTGACCGCAACGGACGCAACGCGGTCTTCATGCTGGCCCTGCGGCCCGAGGCCTTCACGGATCCCGACGTGTTCCATGCCGGATTGGAAGGACTGCTCGAACGGATCCGGCAGTGCCCCCCAAGGCCAGGTACCGCGGCTGTGCGCCTTCCAGGGGAAGGCCGTCCGCAGGCTCGTCCCGGTGATCGCATAGAGATCCCGGACGGCCTCTGGCACGAGTTGGAAGGGCTAATGGATAAACCCGGATCCTGCATTTGAAACCGCGAAAGACGCGAAAAAGCGCTCTGCGCTTACGCGAATGAAAAGATTGCACGGTGCTGTTCTTTTCGCTTTTTCATTCGCGATCTTTCGCGCTAGTTCACGGTTCCGCCTCTGCTTTGAAGATTTGAATCGCAGGGTCCGGGATAAACTCTCTTCATGAGCGAGTTTCATCCGTTTCTCGAAAAGCTCCTGGCGCACCTCGGCCTGTCGCCCGCCCAGGTGCGCTGGCGCTGGTACCGGCAGAAGGAGGCGTTCCGCCGCTGGAGCGGTTCGCTGAAGGTCACGAAACCCCGGCACAAGTTCTGCCCCCGCTGCGGCCATCTCGCGCGGGTGGGAGACCGGGTCTGTCCCCAGTGCCAGAGGCCGCTTCCGACGTTCGTGGGATCCAAGGTCTACCGCTACTTCCAGCTGAACCGCCTGAACCAGACCGTCACGTTCGGCTTCCTGGGCCTGATCGCGGCGATCTTCTGCATCCAGCTGGCGCTGACCCACTTCCAGAGCCTCCTCGCCCCCACCACGACTTCGCTGCTGGCCTTCGGCGCCTTCGCCACGCAGCTCGGCATGGACGGAGAGTACTGGCGCGTGCTCACCATGGGCCTCGCGCACATCGGGATCATCCACATCGTGTTCAACCTGATGGCCATCTCCCAGGTCCTCGGGGCCTTCGAAGGGGAGATCGGCCCCTGGCCCACCGTCGTGCTGATCACCGTCACGCAGCTCGGCGCGGTGGCTATGCATGCGCTCCTGATGTCGCCGAACGTGCTCACCGCGGGCGCTTCGGGCATCGCCTTCGGACTCATCGGGTTCGGCGCGGCCTACTTCCATCGCATGCGCCAGTACGCCCAGCGCCGCTTCTTCCTGCGCTGGTTCCTCTACGGCCTGGTCTTCGGGCTGATCGTAAGGGCCAACAACGCGGCCCACCTCGGCGGTTTCCTGACGGGGCTACCCCTGGGATGGCTCCTGGCAAAAAGCCACCCGAAACGGCGTTGGGTCTGGCGCACTGCCGGGATGCTCTGCCTGGCGGCCTGGATCGTCAGCCTGGGCTTCCTGGCCCGCAGCGTGTTCGAGAACCGCCTCGCGCTAACCCAGCCGGAACAGACCGAGCAGAGCTGAAAAAACCGCCCGAAAATGAGGCTAAAAATCCCTTGCGTCCATTTTGTATACAGAATACAGTTTCGCCATGCCTATTTCCCGGAAGCCCCTTCGAGCGGATGTCCACAAGGAACTGCTGGATCTGATCCTCCAGGGCAAGTTCACTCCCGGTCAGCGATTGAAGGACACGGAACTGGCGCTGCAGCTTGGCGTGAGCCGCACGCCCGTGCGCGAAGCGCTCCTGCGCCTGGAACGGGAAGGATTCATCTCAGCACAGCTGCATCAAGGGTTTTCCGTGAAACCCCTCAGCGAGTCCGAGATCCGGGATGTCTATCCGCTGGTGGGTCTGCTGGAATGCTCGGCCCTGGACGAGATCCCCGATCCCTCCCCCGCGAAGATCGAGCAATTGAACCAGCTCAGCCACGCCATGCGGCAGGAGGGCGCCGATCCCCTGCGGCGCATCGAACTGGACGAGGCCTGGCACCGTACCTTGATCGCCGAGTCCGGAAACCAGCACCTGGCGCGGATCCTCGATGACCTCAAGCGCATCCTGTTCCGCTACGAATACGCCTTCATGCAGGTCTCTCAGTGGGTGACGGAATCCCTGGAAGAGCACCGCGCCATCGTGGCATCCCTCGAGCGCGGCAAGCGGCGCGAGGCCGTGCGCCTCCTGGATACGCACTGGGACCGCACCATGAAGACCATCCTTTCCACCAACTTCGAGAAAGGGAACACGGCATGACCAGCTCCGTCTGGGCGCTGCTCACGCTAGCCGGCTTTGGCGCTGGACTGCTGAACGCCATCGCTGGTGGTGGCAGTTTCCTCACGTTCCCCGCCTTAGTGTTCGCGGGTGTGCCGCCCATCGCCGCCAACGCCACGAGCGCCGTGTCCCTCAGCCCTGGCTACTTCGGTAGCGCGCTCGGCTTTCGCGCCGAGCTCATCGCGCAACCTCGCGCCCGGCTGGTCCGCGAGGGAATTGTGTGCGCCCTCGGCGGGGTCGCTGGCGCAGTACTGCTTCTGGTGACCCCACCCGCGGGCTTCGTGCGCGTGGTGCCCTGGCTGCTCCTATTCGCCACGGCGCTCTTCGTCTTCGGCTCGTTCCGGCCAACAGGGAATGCACCAGCCGCCACGCGGGCTCTCCCCGGCGCGACCCAGCTGGCGGCACTCTTCGCAGTGGCGGTCTACGGTGGCTACTTCAATGGTGGGCTCGGCATCCTGCTGATGGCCCTCTACGCATTCAGCGCGGTATCCGATGTCCACGTGGCCAATGCGAAGAAGAACCTCCACTCCCTGGTGCTTTCGCTGGTTTCCGTAGCGGCCTTCATCGCGGCCAGGATCGTCCTCTGGCCTCAGGCCGCGGCCATGATCGTCGCCGCGACGGTGGGGGGTTTTGCTGGGGCTTGGCTGGGCCGGCGCCTTCCGGAAACCTGGGTGCGCGGATTTGTGGTGGCCGCGGGCCTTGTCATGACCGTGGTGTTCTTCAGAAAGGGGAGATGACCATGAGCGACCGCGTGCTGCCCCTCGGAGATCCACGTCTGCGCCGCGTTTGCGACCCGGTGCGAGACGTGAAAGATCCGGACTTCCAGCTGGAGAATCGGCGATTGAAAGCAGCCTTGGATGCCTTCCGGGCGGAGATGGGTTTCGGCCGGGGCATCGCAGCGCCCCAGATCGGCATTCCCAAGCGCTTCATCTCCCTCAACCTCGGCAAGGGCACCCACTCCCTCATCAATCCGGAAATCACTTGGCGCAGCGAAGAGACATTTACCCTTTGGGACGACTGCATGTGCTTTCCGGACCTCCTGGTGAAGGTGCGCCGCCACGCCTCGATTTCGATCAAATTCCTGGATGAGGCCGGGCAGCCGCACGCATGGGAACGATTGGGGCAAGCGGAGTCCGAACTGCTGCAGCACGAACTCGATCATCTGGACGGCGTGCTGGCCACGGACCTGGCCCTTGATTCGCAAAGCATCATCTATCGAACGGCGTTCAACACTGATCCCGCCTACTTCCAGAAGCAGGTGGACTACGTGATCCAGCCCACGATCTGAGGGAGGTGGCCATGGGCAACAGCACGCTGGAAGCCGAAATCGTCGCCTGGCGGCATCATCTCCACGAGATCCCCGAGGTGGGCTTCGAGGAGCACAAGACCGCTGACTACGTCGCGGACAGGCTCACGGCCTTCGGCCTTGTGGTCTCGCGGGGCGTTGGCAAGACCGGGGTGGTGGGTACTTTGCAGCACGGTTCGGGCTCGCGCTCCATCGGGCTGCGGGCGGACATGGATGCCCTTGCCATTCAGGAGCACGGTGAGCAGGCCTACCGCTCGAAACACGACGGTCGCATGCACGCCTGCGGGCACGACGGCCACATGGCGATCCTGCTGGGTGCGGCGAAACTCCTCGCGCAATCCGACGACTGGAACGGCACTGTCCACTTCGTCTTCCAACCCGCAGAGGAGCACGGCCGCGGCGCCAAAGCCATGATCGCTGACAATCTCTTCATCCGGTTTCCCATGGATGAGATCTACGGGCTGCACAGCATGCCAGGCATGCCCGAAGGCCGCTTCGAGACCCGACCCGGCGGCATCATGGCCTCTGAAGACAATTTCGTGATCCACATCCATGGCCGGGGTGCCCACGCAGCGCGCCCCCACATGAGCATCGACCCCATCGTCATCGGCAGCGAGATCGTGCTGGCCCTCCAGACCATCGTCGCCCGGAGCCTTGATCCCACTGAACAAGCCGTGGTCTCCGTCACCGAGTTCATCACGAACGGCACCCGCAATGTCATCCCTGGCAAGGTCACCATCAAGGGCGACACGCGGAGCTACACACCCGCCGTGCAGGCGATGCTGAAGGACCGCATGGGCGCCCTGGTGGCGGGCATCTGCGCGGCCCACGGGGCTGAACATGAATTCGAATACACCTACGAATTCGAGCCCACCGTCAACTCGCCGGAATGCATCGAGGCCGTCGCCAGCGCAGCCACTGACGTGGCTGGTGCGGAGAACGTGGATGTGAACGGCCGGCCGGTGCTGGCTTCCGAGGACTTCGGCGCCTTCCTTCGCGTCATCCCCGGCAACTTCCTCTTCCTTGGCAGTGGCGTCGATGCCCTGCCCCTTCACAACCCACGTTTCGATTTCAACGATCACCTGCTGCTGCCTGGAGCGCGCTACTTCGCGGCCATAGCGAGGAAACGACTCAAACAATGACTTGCACCACGAAGGCACGGAGGACACCGAGAAAGGTCTCCTTTTCCTCCGTTCGCTCCGTGTCTCCGTGGTGAATCTCTTTTCTTCAGGAGGACTCCATGTCCCGCATCGTCAAATCCATCAACGAGTCCGTGCTCAAGCGCACGGCCAAGCGCTGCAAGGAGCGGGGCATCGTCATCCCCACCTTCAAGCAGATGAGGAATCCCGAGACGGCGCCCGAAAGCGTCAAGACCGCGCTGAAGGGCGTGGGACTGTGGGATGTCCACTCCGCCAACCTCTTCCGCATCACCTGGAAGAACGACGCGAAGACCGGCCTCTTCGGTGGTCCCAACTTCCTCGAGATCCCGAAGGAGATCACGGGCATCAAGGCCCGCGTCATCGGCCTCGTTGGCAAGTTCTTCCCCACGGGCGCCCACAAGGTCGGCGCGGCCTTCGCGTGCCTGGTGCCCCGCCTCGTGAGCGGCGAATTCGATCCCGAGAAGCACAAGGCCGTCTGGCCCAGCACCGGGAACTACTGCCGAGGCGGCGCCTTCGATTCCGCAATCCTGGGCTGCACGGCCGTAGCCATCCTGCCCGAGAACATGTCCAAGGAGCGCTTCGACTGGCTCGGCAAGATCGGCTCCGAGGTGATCGCCACGCCTGGCTGCGAATCCAACGTGAAGGAAATCTACGACAAGTGCTGGGAGCT
>DCFP01000023.1:17848-18141 GCA_002319925.1 Holophagaceae bacterium UBA1801
ACAAGTGCTGGGAGCTGAAGAAGGATCCCATCCACGTGATCTTCAACCAGTTCGAGGAATTCGGGAATCCCATCTGGCACTACAACGTGACGGGCCCCGCCATCGAGGACGTGTTCAACAGCGTGAAGACCGAGAAGACGCGGCTGGCAGGCTATGTGAGCGCCACGGGCAGCGCGGGTACCATCGGCGCCGGCGACTACCTGAAGAAGCACTTCCCCGGCACCAAGGTCATCGCGACAGAGGCCCTGCAGTGCCCCACCCTGCTCATGAACGGCTTCGGCGACCACCGCATC
>DCFP01000023.1:18412-37305 GCA_002319925.1 Holophagaceae bacterium UBA1801
GGCATCGGCGACAAGCACGTGCCCTGGGTCCACAACGTCCGCAACACCGACGCGGTTGCCGCCATCGATGACGAAGACTGCATGCGCATCCTGCGCCTCTTCAACGAGCCCGAGGGGAAGAAGTTCCTGGCTGCCGCGGGCGTCAAGCAGGAGACCATCGAGAAGCTGGGCCTGCTGGGCATCTCCGGCATCTGCAACATGCTGGCCTCCATCAAGGCCGCCAAATACTGGGAGCTGGACGAGAACGACGTGGTCTTCACCATCTTCACGGACAGCGCCGAGATGTACCAGTCCCGCCTGGGCGAGCAGACCGCCGAGCACGGCACCTTCACGGCCGTGGATGCCGCCCGCACCCACACCGGCAGCATCGAGCGCCAGGCCGTGGACCACTTCAAGGAGCTGACCTACACGGACCGAAAGGCCATCCACAACCTGAAGTACTACACCTGGGTCGAACAGCAGGGGAAGACCTACGAAGAGATCTGCGCCCAGTGGAACCCCGAATACTGGCGCGAACTCTTCGAAGAAGAGGTCGTCCACTTCGAGAAGCTCATCGAGAACTTCAACGCGGAAGTGGCTCGAGCGTAGGAAAACGATGAACCGCCAAGACGCCAAGAAAAGAAAAATGCTTTTGTTTTTCTTGGCGTCCTTGGCGTCTTGACGGTTCGCTTTCTCTAGGAGGATCCATGTCACGTCAAGCGATCACCGCCGAGGGCGCCGCTGTCGTCGGCCCCTATTCCATGGGCGTTCGCGCCGGAGAGTTCGTCTACTTCTCCGGGCAGACCCCGCTGGATCCCGCCACCGGCAAGTTGCTGGAAGGTGGCGTCGCGGCTCAGACGGAGCAGTGCTTCAAGAACCTCTTTGCGGTCCTCAAGGCCGCGGACATGACGCCGGACCAGGTGGTGAAGGTGAATGTCTTCCTCACGGACATGGCCGACTTCGCAGCCATGAACGAGGTCTATGCAAAGCAGTTCACGAAACCCTTCCCGGCGCGCACGACCATTGGCGTCGCTTCGCTGCCCCTGGGCGCGCGAATCGAGATCGAGATGATCGCAAGGGGCTGAGAAAGCCGCTGATCTTCTTTCATCCCCTTCATCCCCTGCATCGGTGGCGAAAAGGTTTTTTGGCCGGTGATGGAGGGGATGAAAGGCGAACCCAGAATCTCCGGCAATTCAGATGCGATAGTTACTGGGTAAAAGGTTTCGAGGCGAAGGTAAAAGATGTGGGCTGCCCTGCGTAGAATCGTCATGTCGCTGGCAGGAGTGATGTGCGCCCTCATCGTTTGGGCAGTGCCGGTCAACAAGTACGAATGGATGCTCGCCGAAGATCCGGAGTTGACAGTCAAAACACTGCCCATCGACCACAACGCTGGCATGTATGGGATCTGGGCTATCTTTCCGTTGCTGGTTTATGCGTTGGTCTCATTGTTTTTGAAAAGCAAAACCGAAAAGATCGTGTTCTTTTCCATCCAAGGTTTGATCCTGCTTTGTTGGCTCTTCCGGTTTCATGCCTCCCTTGTCTAGGGGAAGCATCGTCACGACTGGACAGATCAGGACAGGAGAATTTACAGCGACCTTTCACTGAAACCCCGCATGCAACCGGCTTCCTGGGCCAAGCTATTGCGGCCAATGCAGCAGTCGGCGGCATTCCGGCAGCGCTCGACCTTGTATGATGAAGCGCAGTGGCGGAAGGTACTTTCTCTCATGCCGCTGAAACTCCCCGTGAGGTTTCCATGAAGGAACTGCGAAACATCATCGAGACCATCGAAGGCTTGAAGGAACCAGCGGCGCTGGCGACCTTGGTGCGCGTGAAGGGGAGCTCGTACCGCAAGCCCGGCGCACGGATGGTGTTCGGGCCCGAGGGCATGCGCCAGGGCTTGATCAGCGCAGGATGCCTGGAAACGGACGTGCTCGCCCGGGTCGAATCGGTATTGGCGGGAGCCAAGCCGCAACTCACCGTCTACGACATGGGCAGCGATCTGGACCTGGTCTGGGGAACGGGCATGGGCTGCGAGGGCAAGGTGGAAGTCCTTCTGGAGCGCGTGAGCCAGGTGCAGCCCTGGATGCCGCTCTGTCAGCGGATGCTCGACAGTCGGCAATCCGGTGTGGTGGCCACGGTCTTCGAGTGCCGGGGGGAATCGACCATCCCCGTCGGCGAGCATTACGTTTATCAGGAGGACACCGAAGGCATTCTTCCGCAGGATCCGCAACTCCGCGAGATCGTCGTGCAGGCCTCCCGGAGAGTCCTGGGACGCGGCACAGCCGCGCCCACGACCCTTCCGTTTTCCGGTGGAGAACTGGATGTCCTCTTCGAACCGGTGCTACCCCCTCTGGCCCTGTGGGTTTGCGGTGCGGGAGAGCACGGCCGTCCCATCGCTCGCATGGCGAAGAGCCTCGGGTGGAATGTGGGAATCGTGGATCACCGTCCCGCGTTGGCGACGCCTGAGCGTTTTCCGGAGGTGGATCGCATCGTCGTGGGCCATCCCCAGGAAGTCTTGAAGGATCTTTCCTTCGACGCCCGCAGTGCCGCGCTCGTCATCAGCCATGTCTACGAGAAGGACAGGGAAACTCTCGAAGTGCTTCTCGACGCACCCCTGGGCTACCTGGGCCTGCAGGGCAATCGCAAGCGCTGCGCCAAGCTGCTCGATGCGGTCCTGGAAACGAAGGGCGAACTGAGCGAAGCGCAGCGAGCGAGATTCTTCGCTCCCGCCGGCCTGGATCTGGGCGCCGAAAACCCCGAAGCCATCGCACTATCGATGCTGTCCGAAGTCCAGGGCGTGTTGACCGGCTTCCCCGGTGGCCACCTCCGTGACCGCAAGGGCGCCATCCATTCCTGAACGTCCGTCACTGGTTCCCGGCCACTGAGCCCTGCTTCTACAACTTTTTCGCGATCTTGATGATGGCGTCGGGGATGTTCAGGTTCGATGCTTTCACATTGGCCATGTGGAGGTAGAGCTGCGGCTTACCCTCTTCCTCGACGATGGCGATCCCCGCGCCCAGCTTCAGCCAGGCCAGCTTGGGAACGACCACCAGGCGACCATCAGCCCTGAGGGTCTTGACCTCCGCCTCCGTCGCGGCCCAGGCGAGCTTGAATCCCGGCGCCACGGAGACACCCACGGCCTCCAGCGCCTTCTTGAGATCCGGATCGTTGTTGCAGGCGAATCCGAATTGGCCCGTGGCGGATACCAGTGTTTTGACGAACTTGGCCTGGACATCGGGGGAAAGGTCCTGGGCACCCAAGCCAAGGGTGAGGAGGAAGGCGACGGCGATGAGGGCGATGCGACTCATGTTGTCTCCCGGAGGTTCTGAACATCCTGGTGCAATCCATTGCACTCGGCAATAGTTACATCGTCAGAGAAGCTCGATTCCTAAATTTGGAAAAATAAAATAGTTTCTCCAGGCTATGCAAGCAGGGTTTCCCGTCAAGGAATTGATTCGCCTGCTACCGCTGGGTTTTGATCTTCTGGACCCGTAAAGCGCCCGGCTGCAAGGGAAGCCAATGATCCACGAAAAGAGGCTGGGCGACCCGGTCCGCCGCCTTGAGCCGCTTCAAGGTGCCCGACTGGTCCCGGGCCGCAAGGACGATGGCGAAGGCATGGGCCAGGGACGCGAAGGAGGTGAGGCTGAAGCTGAACAGAAGATCCTCGCTGGGCACGGGGATCAGGATGTCCGCATGGGGTGCCAGGGGCGAGTCCTTGCGATCCGAGAAGGCCAGCACCTTGATGCCGTTCTGCTTGGCGAAGATGGCGGCATCCACCGTTTCGCGGCTGTAGGGGGAGAAGCTGATCACCACCAGCAAGTCCCTCGGCCCCAGGTTCGCCACCTGATTGCTGAAGTCCGAAGGAATGGCCGCGATGCACGGCACGCCAGCCTGGGTGAGGTAGAAGGCGATGATCAGGCTCATCACGTGGCCCACGCCTCGGCCCAGGATCACCCGGTGGTCCGCTTCCAGCAGTAGCTGTGCGGCGGATTCCAGCATGGAGTGGTCCACCACCTGGATCATGCGGTTCAGGTGATCGCCATCGCGCTTGACCACTTCGCCCAGAGCGCCGAGCACGTCCGTGGGTTCGCCGAGCTGCTCCAGTTCCGATTCTCCGGAGCGCGCGCTGCAGGCCTCGCGCAAGGCATCGCGAAAGTCGCTGAAGCCCTTGTAACCCAGATGCTTCGCGAATCTCATAACGGATCCGACGCTCACCTGGGCCCGTTCGGCCATGGACTCGATGCCCCACAGGGCGCCCAGCAAGGGATCGCCCATGAGAACATCGGCGATGGCCCGCTGGGCATCGGGGAGCTCCCGGTAAATGTTCGCGAGACGCGCCTGGATGTTGGGGGATTCGGATTCGCTGGCCATGGTAGTGGAGAAAGCTTACCACCATGGCTAAAATTTTATCCGTCTCTTGAAAAGGTTTTATTGGCCTGCGGATCGCGGCTCCAGATCCCCGGATCCAGCCACCGGGGCAACTCTGCGACAATCCCCTGGGATGGTTGTCCCCCTGGATATGGTGTCCGCCTATGCCTGATGTCCGCCTTGAAAAGGATCTACTGGGGAGCATGGAGCTGCCGGCGGACGCGCGGTATGGCGTCCACACCGCCCGCGCCCTGGAGAACTTCCCCCTGTTGGGCCGGCCGGTGCATCCCGCGCTGGTGCGGGCCTTCGGCGCCGTGAAGCTGGCCGCCGCGCGCACGAACCGCGAGTTGGGATGCTTCGCTGACCCAGCCAAGGCCGACGCCATGGAGCGGGCCTGCCGGGAGATGCTGGAGGGCACCCTCGCCGCGGACGTTCCCGTGGACGCCCTCCAGGGTGGAGCGGGTACCAGCACCAACATGAACGTCAACGAAGTCCTCGCCAACCGTGCCCTGGAATTCCTCGGCCAGTCCTGCGGCGCCTACGATCTCGTCTCGCCCCTCGATGATCTGAACCTGCATCAGAGCACCAACGACACCTACCCGACGGCGCTGCGCATCGCTGCCATCTGGGCGTTGAAGGAACTGGAGCGCCAGGTCCTGGCCCTGCAGGAGGCCTTCCAGGCCAAGGAGAAGGCCTTTGCCCATGTGGTCAAGGTGGGCCGCACGGAGATGCAGGACGCGGTGCTCATGACCCTGGGCCGCGAGATGGGCGCCTATGCGGAGGCCCTGAACCGCGACCGCTGGCGGCTGGCGAAATGCGAGGAGCGCCTGCGCGTGGTGAACCTCGGCGGTACCGCCATTGGCACGGGGCTCGCCGCGCCCCGCGAATTCATCTTCAAGGTGGTGGACGAACTCCGCGATATCACCGGCCTGGGACTGGCGCGAGCGGAGAACCTAGTGGAAGCGACCCAGAATGCCGACGTATTCGTGGAGGTCTCGGGCCTTCTCAAGGCTCTGGCCACGACTCTGATGAAGGTCTCCGGGGACCTCCGTCTGCTTTCCAGCGGTCCCGAGGCGGGCCTCGGCGAGATCAAGCTGCCGCCCCGCCAGGCGGGCAGCAGCATCATGCCCGGCAAGGTGAATCCCGTGATCCCCGAGGCCGTGACCCAGGCCGCGATCCTCGCCATGGCCCACGACCACGCCATTTCCTTCGCGGTGTCCCTGGGCAGCCTGGAGCTCCAGCCCTTCATGCCCCTCATCGCCCATAGCCTCCTGGAAAGCCTCGATCTTCTGGCACGGGCCTGCGGTATCCTGCGGAAGCACTGCGTGGAAGGACTGGAAGCCGACGAGGCCCGCTGCCGGCTCCACGTGGAGAACGGCACCGCCGCCGCCACCGCGCTCCTGCCCATGCTTGGGTACGAAGGCACCTGCGCCCTGGTGGAGCGCGCGAACGCATCGGGGCGGGATCTCAAGGCTCAAGGACTGCACGAGGGACTCTTCACCGAGGAGCAGTTCCGCGAACTCATTAGCCCAGAAGCCGTGAATCGGCTGGGATCCCGGCACAAGTGAAACCGCGCCCATTGCGGGTTTCTCATGGATCCAGATTGGTCCCATCCAGGAGGGTTCGTACCGCCCGAATGATTTCCTCGATCGTGCATGGCTTGGAGACCACGCAATCGATCCCCTCGATCCGCTCGGAATCGCTGCTCCTGCGCAGCATCCGGCTCCCGGAACAGAGCATCACGCGCACGTCCGGGCGGATCGCCTTCGTCCTGATGGCCAGGTCGGTTCCCGCCAGGCCGGGCATCACATCGTCGGTGATGATCAGATCGAATACCTGTGGATCTTCCGCGAACCGTGCGAGGGCCTTCAGACTCTCCTTCTCGGTCTGCACCCGGTAGCCAAGGGTGCCCAGAAGGCTCTTGCAGGCGTCCAGGATGTCCTCCTTGTCATCCACGAGGAGGATGCGCTCGGTTCCCTTCAGCCAGTCCGGCCCCTTCTTCTTCTCGCTCTCATCCAAATCTGATCTCCCCTCAACCGCGCAAGGGAAATAGATGCGGAAGGTAGTTCCCTGTCCTGCCACGCTCTCCACGCGGATGCCGCCACCGTGGTTCTTCACGATTCCGTGCACCACGGACAACCCCATGCCCGTGCCCTTGCCCTGCTGCTTGGTCGTGAAGAAGGGATCGAAGATGGTGCCGAGGATCGCCTTCGGGATCCCGTGGCCGGTATCCGAAACCGAGAGCAAGGCATAGGTCCTCGCGGGTTTCAGATCGGGCAGGGAGACTCCGCTCCGGCGGGCAAGCTATGTCCCTAGCCGGCCGAGTCCATACCTGAACGTGGGGAGTTTCAGTTCTCATGCGCCCTCGGATCCGTGAGATTAAACGGGGGGCCTGTCCATCAATCGGTCAGCAGCGGCAGGGACGTTATTTCCCGCATGGGATATCACGATCCAGCGGGCTGGACCGAATCCCCGGAAAGAGCCGGATTCCGTCCTTCCCCGCTTCGATAGGCTTCGATTCAGAGGGTTGCCTGATTCAACCCCAGGCGTTCAACGCACCAGCGGTCTTCTTCAGCGCTTCCAGGTCCTGTCCCTTCGGCTCTTCCGCGATCACCTGATCCAGGATGCGCCTGGCATCCTGAGTTCCCATGGTGAGCAGGGCCTTGGCCGCCGCGAGGCGCACGGACAGCGCCTCCGCAGTCTTGAAGATGCGCCCTTTCCGCTTGAGGCAGGTCTCCAGGATGGGAATCGCGGCGGCATGCTTGATCAACCCCAGAGCCTCGATGGCCGCGATCTTGTGCTCCTCGGGCGCGCTCGCGATCATGGCGCCGATGGCGGGAATGGCCTCCACCGAGCCGATGCGGCCCAGTCCCAACAGAATCTCCAACCGCGGCTCTCCTTCGGATTTCGGCAACATTTCCAGGAGATACTTCCCGGCCCTCGCCGCGCCCGTCTTCCACAGGGCCCGCACGGCCGCGCGGACGACGCGCTGATCCGGGTGCTCCAGGCAGGGAACGATGTACTCGAAGGCCTGGGCTTCTTCCAGATCGCCCACGAGGTTGAGGGCGTTCCGGACCAGATGCCAGGAGCCGGCCACCAAGCCTTCCTTGAGGGCGGGAATGCTGAGGGAGCCCAGGAGCTTCAGGAGTTCCAGGATCCGCTTCCGGTGTGGTCGGCTGTGTTCCTGTTCCAGCATTTGCATGAGCGTCCGGGTCCCGGGCTCGCCCAGGAAGCGGAAGAAGGGAAGCACGCGGTCCTCCAGCGCCGAGTGTCCTTCCTCGAAGAACAGCTCCAGGACAGGCTGCACGATGAGGTGGGAAGACAGCACCCTCAGGGAATACTCGGGGCCCCGGGCCCGCGCCGTCCGCTCGAGCCACGCCAGGTGCGCGTGGACGCTGTCCAGGTCCCCTTGCACGGCTTCGATGCCCAGCAGGTGCGCCGTCGCCTCCAGCGCTGCATCGCGCAGCTCGACACGCTCTTCCTTGACGAGCAGCCGCCCGACGCAATCGAGCAGGAGCGGCAGGGTCCCGTAGGGAATCAGGCTCAGGTCCGGCAGGGTGATCAGGGCTTTCACGCTTTCCAGAGCCCAGCGGCGATCATCCGGCGCCGTGGATTCCAGCCCATTCCGGACCCGATCGATGGCCTGAATGAAGAGCTCCAAAGATCCGGCGTTCAGCAGGGAAACGAATACGGGCGAAAGCTGATTCGGGCTCAGCGCGCGCAAACCGCCGTCCTCGATCAGATCCCGCAACTGTTCCTCGGTGGCTCCGGCTTCAGCCTGGGCCTGCGGGGTTTCCGCCGCCTTCCCGTTCCGCATATTCAGTTCGGGGTAGGCGTCCCCGAGGAGTTCGCCCGTGTGCTCCTCCCAGTTCCGCTTGGGCTTCTTCTCCGGGGCTACGCGATTCTTGATCGTGCTGAATACGGACCGTAATGGATTCGATGGATCCTGGGGGCTGGGCATGAAATTTCCTAGCAAAGACTGGATTCGGATGAACGGGGAAAGTATGGCGCAGATCCGGGTTCCATGCACAACGAGAGGCCGGACCGCCCTACGAATCGTTCCTACTGGGTTCCCGATTATCCTGATGCTGTGCGAGTGGAGGAAACAATGCGCGACTGGGTGCTCTTCGATTGGGGCGACACGCTCATGCGGACACTGGAGTACCCGGGTCCCATGTGCGCCTGGCCCCGCGTGGAAGCGATGGCCGGCGTGCAGGAGATGATGCTGGATCTCGAGGGGCGCATCGGCATCGCCCTCGCCACCAATGCCGCGGACTCCCAGGAACCGGAGATCCGGCAAGCCCTGGCCTTCGTGGGCCTGGACCGCTTCGTGGAACGGATCTTCTGTTTCCGTTCCGTGGGCCACAAGAAATCCTCGCCGCCCTTCTTTACCCACGTAATGGAGCAGCTGGAGCTGCCGCCCGGTCGACTCGTCATGGTGGGAGATGATTTCGAACAGGATGTGATCGCCGCCAATGCCATGGGCATCCAAGCAGTGTGGTTCAACGAGAAGAATACTGAAACCAGGCGTGGCGAGGCTTTCCGCACTATCCACCGCCTCACCGAGCTCCCCGAACAACTGGCCAACTGGGGCCACCTGGCAATCGAGAAGGTCTGATGCAAAGCACACCCAAATCCCTGCGCCTTCACATCGGCCTCTTCGGACGACGCAACGTGGGCAAGTCTTCGCTGCTGAACGCCATCACCCGGCAGCAGGTTTCCATCGTCTCGTCCTTCGCGGGCACCACCACGGATCCCGTGGAAAAGCCCATGGAGCTGCTGCCGCTGGGTCCGGTCCAGTTCGTGGATACCGCGGGCGTGGATGACGAGGGCGCCCTGGGCGAGATGCGCATCGCGCGCACTCGCGCCGTGCTCGACCGCGTGGATCTGGGTATCATCGTGACGGAGGCCGGAGGCTGGGGAGACTTCGAACAGGCGCTCCTGGCGGAGCTGAAAGGCCGGAAGGTCCCCGTGCTCGTGGTTTTCAACAAGTCGGATCTCAAGGCGCCATCCTCCTCGGAGCGGAACCGCCTGGAGGGCATGGACGCGCTGCCCGTGGTGGTTTCCTCGCTGACGGGAGCGGGCCTCGGCGAGGTACGGGAAGGACTCCTCAAGCTCGCACCGGCGGATTTCTTCGAGAACCGGCGGCTCGTGGCGGACCTGGTGCCGCCCGGCGAAGTCGCCATTCTCGTGGTGCCCATCGACAAGGAAGCGCCCAAAGGACGCCTCATCCTGCCCCAGGTTATGACCATCCGCGATCTGCTCGACGCGGAATCCATGGCGCTGGTGGTGCAGGAGCGGGAACTGAAGAACGCGCTGAACCGCCTGAACGCGCCGCCCGCCCTGGTCGTGACGGATTCCCAGGCCTTCCTGAAGGTGGCGGCGGATGTGCCCAAAGGCATTCCCATGACCTCGTTCTCCATCCTCATGTCCCGGTTCCAGGGCAGCCTCGCCGAGCAGGTCCGCGGCACCCTGGGCATCGAGAAACTCAAGGGCGGAGACACGGTGCTCATCGCCGAGACCTGCAGCCATCATCCTGTCGGCGAAGACATCGGCCGCGTGAAGATTCCGCGCTGGCTCACGCAGTATGTGGGCGCCAAGGTGGAGTTCGCCCACACCCAGGGACGGGACTTTCCCCACGATCTGAGCCCCTACCGGCTCGTGATCCACTGCGGCAATTGCACGGGCAACCGCAAGGAGATGTTCAGCCGCCTCCACCGCTGCAAGGAAGCAGGCATCCCCATGACCAACTACGGGCTCACCATCGCGTATTCTCTGGGCATCTTCGAACGGGCGCTAACGCCCTTCCCGGATGCACTGGCCGTTTTTCACGCGGAGAAGAAACCCTGATATGAAGGCCATCGAGACCCTGCGCGCACAATTGGCGGCGCTGGGGCTGGAGGCAGCCGTGGTGCGAGATATCGAGTTCTGCTTCCATGCCCAGCCCATTCGCAAGAAGGAGGTCTTCCTGCGGGCAGGGGAAGTGGATGGACGGTTGGGCTTTGTCGCGGATGGTCTCTTCGTCATGGAAACCGTGCATGAGGATGGCCGCCTGTTCATCAAGGATTTCCTGCCTAAGGGAGCCTTCATGCTGGGCGCGTTTAATCCGGAGCAATCGAACCTGGTGACTTTCCGCGCTCTAAAGAATTCAATGATTCTCGAAGCGCGCTACCAAGAGGTCCACGCCCTTTTTGACAAACACCCATCCTTTGGTGACCTCGCCCACCGGGGCATGGAAAGACGTTATGAAACCCTCTGCGCGCGGCTGGAGCAGTTGGCGGGCATGGATGCATCGGCCCGCTACCGCGCCTTCCAGCAAGCCTTTCGGGAGATCGAGAAGGATATTCCCCTGGGAATGGCCGCGGCATACTTGAATATCACGCCCACGCAGTTGAGCCGCATCCGGCGAAAGAAAAAACAGGAATCCTCAACCTAGGTTGAAGCAATCGCTGGATGGAATGGAGCACCCTTCCTTCACCTGGAGGCGGAACCCATGCGATCAGATGAAATTCATTCCGAACAGCTCTGGAAGCGCAGGATCGCCGAGGCGCACTTCTACCACACGGCGGAAAAAGTAGAACTGCTTCGCGCCTTGAAGAATCGACTCGGCGGTACTATTGGTGACGTGGTCGCTGAAACCGCAGCGCTGCGGGCCCGCCGGGAATGGCGCACGATCGGGGAAAAATGCCAGGAGCGCAGCCTGGAAACGTTCATTCAATGCCTCTGGACACCGCTGCTGGACAAAGGTTTCAGCTTCGACTTGGAGTGGCGGCCCGATGGCGTCCAAGTGACATGCACGCGCTGCCCCATCGCGGATATGGCCCGCGCCCTGGGGGACGGCGAGTGGCTGTTCCACCTTGCCTGCGGCATCGACGAAGCCATCGCGGAGGGCTTCAATCCCGCCATCGGTCTGCGCCGCACGCGGACTCTGATGGAGGGCCACGATTGCTGCAATCATTTCTACTTCATGAGAAAAACCGGGGAACCCCTGCCAGAATGAAGTCTGGCCACGTTCTTTCAGGGAGCCGGTACCGCATGGATCGAAACGAAATCAGTCACTGGCTCCGCGAAACGGACGAGACGCGACTTGAAGCGCTCTGGCGCATGGCCGACGAAACCCGCAAGCGCTGCGTCGGCGACGAGGTGCATCTCCGGGGCCTCGTGGAAGTCTCCAACCATTGCGTGCGCTCTTGCGCCTACTGCGGCATCGCGGCCTGCGCGCCCAAGGTGGAACGCTATCGCGTCACCACGGAAGAGATCCTCGAGTGCGCGGACCGCGCCAAGGAATTCGGCTTCGGCACCGTGGTCATGCAGGCGGGCGAAGATCCTGGCATCGACCGCGAATGGATGGCGGAGGTCGTCCGGGGCATCAAGGCGCGCACCGGCCTGGCCATCACACTGTCCCTGGGCGAGCGGAACGAGGGCGATCTCAAGGCCTGGCGCGAGGCTGGCGCGGACCGCTACCTGCTGCGTTTCGAGACCACGGATCCGGAACTCTACCGGCAAATCCATCCGAGCCTTCCAGGCTCGGTGTCAGACCGCATCGACCAGCTCCTGAAGATGCGCGATATCGGCTTCGAGATCGGCACCGGTGTCATGGTCGGCATCCCAGGCCAGACCTGGGACACGCTGGCGAACGATATCTGGACCTTCCGGGATTACGACATGGACATGATCGGCATCGGGCCGTACATCTCCAGCCCCGGAACGCCCCTGGACGGCGCTCTGGGAGTGGAACTCAAGGCGCGCGCGGGCAAGGAGCAGACCCCCAACGATCCCCTCACCGCCCTCAAGGTCCTGGCCCTCACGCGCCTGGTCTGCCCCGAAACCAACATCCCGAGCACGACGGCCCTGGCCACCCTGGATCCGACCTCGGGCCGGGCCAATGGCCTGCTCCGGGGTGCCAACGTCGTCATGCCCAACCTGACACCGTCCAATTACCGTGTGCTCTATCAGATCTATCCCGGCAAGGCCGGACTCCACGAGACCGCCGATATCACGCGGGCGAAGATCGAGGCCCAGATCATGGGTCTGGGGCGGACTGTGGGCCGGGGCCCCGGCACCAGTCCGCGGGTGGGCCGCCGGGAATCCGCTCAATAAGCCGTCACGTCAAAACAACTTGGTCAGGCAGGCAATTCTCCGGCATAAGGTGCCGCAGCAAAATAAACTGAACTGCACAGTTTATTTTGACGCGGCCCCTAATCGGGAGTTCCATCCGCCGAAAAAGAGCTATCCTAGTCGCACCGTAGCCATGGACCGGAAAGGAGACTCCTTTGAAGATCCTCATCGTGGATGACTCCTCGACGATGCGCCGCATCATCATCAACACCCTGTCCCGCATCGGTTACTCGGACGTGGTGGAGGCCGAGCACGGCAAGGCCGGTCTCGACAAGCTGAACCAGGGTGGGGTGGAAATGATCATCACCGACTGGAACATGCCCGAAATGGACGGCCTCGAGTTCGTGCAGAACGTGCGCGGCAAGAATCCCAACATGCCGATCCTCATGGTCACCACCAACGCGGCCAAGGAGGATATCGTCCAGGCTCTGCAGGCGGGTGTGAACAATTACGTAGTGAAGCCTTTCACGCCGGATACCCTCAAAGAGAAGATCGAATCTCTGCTGGGCTAGGCTCTGTGGAATCCTCCGCGACTGCTCTCGCCAGGCGTTTCTGGGAGCTGATGGCTTCGAACGATTTCCGTTCAGTAGGGGCCGTTCTCTCCGACGATTTCGTGCTCGAATGGCCCCAGTCCAATGAACGGATCCGGGGCCGGGACCGCTTCGCAGAGATGAACGAAAACTACCCTGCGAACGGATTGTGGCGCTTCACGATCCATCGCATCGTGGGTAACGAGATGGAAGCGGTGACGGACGTGGGCGTGACCGATGGCTCCATTTCCGCCCGCGCCATCTCGTTCTTCTCCGTCAATGGCGGAAAGATCTTCCGCCTGGTGGAATTCTGGCCCGAGGAATACACCGCGCCGGAAAACCGCCGACATCTGGTGGAACCGATAGACTGACCGGCCGGTCCATCTGCGGATCAGCATGGAGTTATCGCCTGTCGACCATCCAATTGAGACAGAGTCACTATCTCCTGAAATTAGAAGGGTTGTATTGAGAGAGTGAGATGGTGATCATGGACGCTGGCCTTGCGCCGATCGAACCCCATGTCCACCGAACATCTCTCAGCTCGCATCCGTCTTCGCGTGGCGATCATCTCGATCGTCGCGGGAATCCTCATCCTGGGGGTGAAGTACTACGCCTATCTGGTGAGCGGTTCCACGGCCCTCAAGTCCGACGCCATCGAGAGCGTGGTGAACATCGTGGCGGCCTTCTTCGCGCTGGGCGCCGTGCTCTTCGCCGAAAAGCCCGCGGACAAAGAGCACCCGTACGGACACGGAAAGATCGAACATTTTTCCGCGGCGTTCGAGGGAGGTCTCATCTCCCTGGCTGCGGTGCTCATCTTCTGGACCGCCATTGACGCCCTCTGGCATGGCGTGGAGTTGAAGAATCTGGGCCGAGGACTCGTCATCAATCTCTTCTCGGGCTGCTTGAACGGGTTGCTGGGACTTTATCTGATCCGGATGGGACGGCGGCAGCGATCCCGCGCCATCGAGGCGGACGGCCACCACGTGCTTTCGGATTTCTGGACCACCTGCGGCATCGCCGTGGGCCTCCTGCTGGTGAAGCTCACGAACCTCCAGTGGCTCGATCCCCTCATGGCCATGGCCGTCGCGATCCTGCTTGCCAGGACCGGTTTCAAGCTCGTGCGGAGTTCCGGCCAGGCGCTGCTGGACATGGAAGATCCGGACGTCCTGCGGCAGCTCGTGGACGTCATCAATCGCACCAAGCCCACCGATATCATCACCGTGCACGAACTCCGCACCATGCGCAGCGGGCGCTATACCCACGTGGACATCCACATGGTGATTCCCGAGTTCTATGAGACCGGGCATTCCCACGACCTGGCCGAGGACTTCGGGAAAAGCGTCATCTACGACGCGGGTCTGGAAGGGGAACTGCATACCCACATCGATCCCTGCCAGCGCGCCTGGTGCTCCCAGTGCAAGGTGGAACCCTGCCCCATCCGCAGGGAGCCGCAGTCCAGGGAAGTGGGGCTGACGCTGGAAGCCGCGACGAGTGCGGGTCCCATCTGAGTTCCGGAAAAGGCATTCCCGGGAATTGCGCAGGATTCTGACAGCGGGCCAACCCTGAGCGGACTTATCTTGGTGTCCGGAGGATGCAGCATGGATATGACCGCCAGCCACGTGAAGGAAATCGCCCAGGGGCTGGGCGCTGATCTCTGCGGCATTGCCAGCGTGGACCGTTTCAGCGGAGCTCCCGCAGGAGCGCATCCGCGGGACACGCTGCCTGAGTGCCGTTCCGTGATCGTCGTGGCAAAGCGGTTCCTCAATGGGACCACCCGTTGCGACTCCACCATTCCCTACACCATCGTGCGCAATCTGCTCTCCGGGATCATGGACCGGTTGACCTTCGATCTGTCGTACGAGCTGGAACGCCTTGGATTCACGGGTGTTCCCACCGGTGCCATCGGGCCTACGAACGCGGATCCATTGACGGGCCGTTTCATGGGGCTGATTTCTCTGAAGCACGCCGCGGAGCTGGCAGGGCTCGGCCGGATCGGCAAGAACACGCTGCTGGTGAACGATCGCTTCGGCAACATGATCTGGCTGGGCGCGGTGATCACCGACGCCCCCCTGGAACCGGATCCGCTGGCGGTCTACGAGGCCTGCCACGAAGGGTGCGAAGCCTGCATCAACGCCTGCCCGGTGAAAGCTCTGGGTGATTCAAAGATGAACCAGATCGCCTGCTGGCAGCACGCCTTCGGCGCCCACTTGGGCGGTGAGTGGCGCATCAAATGCCACCAGTGCCGCACGGTCTGCCCCAACAGCCGCGGACTGTGAGGGCCTCAGGGAATCTCGAATTCCATTTCGTACTGAGTGGTGAAGGGGACGAACCCTGCCTTCTCCAGCACCCGCGCCAGTGCGCGATCCGCTGAATCGACGTTGTTGGCGCGGACAGGTTTCTTGCCTGACTCTACGTTCCGCAGTGCGTGCTCGAGCAGTGCTGTGCCAATGCCCCGGTAGCGATGGGAGCGCTTCACCACGAGGGTCATGATCCAGCGCAGGGTCGGGTAGTAGGCCACGAGCCCCACGCAGGCGGAACCTTCGAAAGCGCCGTAGAGCCTTACCCCATCGGAGATCGCACGAATCGCATCGAAGGTGTTCTCCCAGCTGGGCTGCCAATCCAAGTGCGCGGCGAACTCATCCAGGCGATCCCGTTCGATGGAACGGATCTCCGAAGATCCAGGTGCAACGGGGGTTCGATCGGCTTTCAGTTCATAGCAGACAAAGGGGCGTGTGATGCGGAATCCCGTCTTCTCGTAGGCCTTCACCGCCGGAGCATTCTCCTGGAGCACCTCCAGCAGGAAGCGGCTCACGCCACGGCCATGGAGGGCTGGCAGCGCGAAATCGAAAAGCCTCCCGGCCAACCGCTGGCCACGGAATTCCTTGATGATGCCCGTGGCGGCGTCGAAGGCGGCCGCTTGGCCTTTCCACGCGCCCAACCCTACGAGCGTGAGGCCCACCAGACGGCCTTCGGAGAAGACTCCGGGGCTGACCGAGAGCTCCACGCCGTTCTTGATGGCCCGGTTGCGCAGCACGGCTTCGGTCATGTAGCTCATGTCCAGCGCATAGTCCGCGAAGGACGCTTCCATGGCGCGATGGATTTCGTGGAAGGGAACCTGGTCCAGGAATCGAAGCTCGCATCCCATTGAACTTCACGACCCTTTCAAAGCCGTCAGGAGATCCATTTCCTCAGCTCGGCTTCCGCAAAGGTGAGGTGTTCGAGCATGGCTTCGGAAGCGGCCTTGGCTTTGCCCGCCTTGATGGCTTCGTAGATTCTCACGTGCTGATCGATGATCTTCTGGACGTTGGCCGGACTATCGAGCAGCAGCCGGCGGCGAGCCGTGGAGATGGACCTGGCGAAGTCCTCGGAAACCGTGCGGAACAATTTAATGAGGAGCGTGTTGTGAGTGGCCTCCGCCACGGCGTAGTGGAAGGAGGTATCGAAGGCCACGCCCTTCTCCGAATCCTGGAGGTTGATGACCTTCCGCATTTTCTTGAGCAGGTCCCCGATTTGCGCCACCTCTTCCTGGCTGGCGCGCTCGGCGGCCAGGGACGCAGCCGAGGTTTCGAAGATGCGGCGCACCTCGAACATGTCCAGGAGAGAACTGCGTTCCACAGCCAGGAACATGGCCAGGGGGCGGATGATGTCGTCGGTGTTGGTATCTCGCACGAAGGTGCCGTCCCCGGGGCGGATCTCGATGAAGCCAAGCATCTCCAGGGTGCGGATGGCTTCCCGCACGGACACCCGGCTCACCTGAAGCCGCTCGGACAGCTCCCGCTCAGACAGGAGCTTGTCGCCGGGCTTCAGCTCGCCGCCTGTGATGAGCTGCTTGATCTGCTCCACGATCTCCTCGTAGAGCCGCTTCGTTTTCACTGGCGTGAATTCAATGCCCACCTGCTCACCATCCGGTTGGCTTCGATCCTATCAGATGGGGTCGCCGTTACCCCTCCCGCAGCGCCCCCGCTGCCGCTCCGGTGGATTCGATCCATAGTGATGGTGAGTTTAGTAATTATTCAATAGCTGACACGATCACCTGAATCTCGACGAGGCGGCCTGTTCCGGAGGATGCCGCTCTGCTCTTGGGGCTATTGATGAACTTCGGTGACAAGAATCCAGTATCTTCGGGCCTTTTCGGATATCCATGGACATGAACACGATCTGCAAAACCATCGTTCCGATCCAGCAATTTGGAACCCATTGGCTTAACTCTTGTTTTTTCCATATTTGTTTTTCGGAAGTGTTAATGAAAAAAATATTAAAAAATTCTTGTTGTTTTTCGAAAAAAATGGTCTAAACATCTAGTGGTCCTACCATCATACCATTGCAAAAATCCCTGATTTACTTCAACGTTCCTTACGTCCATCAACCCATTCCCTGAACTCGGGAGGTTCCATGAACTGGACCCAGGTATATTCGCCCGTACTTGGAAACGTCTTTCTGTCAGCCCTCGTGGCCGCGCTGCCCGTCATCGTCCTGCTGGGTCTGCTGGCCTTCTGGCACGTGAAGGCCCATCTCTCGGCCCTTTGCGGCCTGGCCACGGCGGCGGGCGTCGCGGTGCTCGTCTACCGGATGCCGGCCTCCCTCACGGGCATGGCCGCTCTCAACGGCGCGCTGTACGGGCTTCTGCCCATCGGCTGGATCGTGCTCAACGCGATCTTCATCTACGACATCACGGTGAAATCAGGTGATTTCGAGGTGGTCAAACACTCGATCGCGGGCTTGGCTTCGGACCAGCGTATCCAGGCGCTGCTGATCGCCTTCAGCTTCGGCGCCTTCATCGAAGGCGCCGCGGGCTTCGGCACGCCCGTGGCCATTTCCGCGGCCATGCTCATCGGCCTGGGCTTCCGGCCCCTGCAAGCCGCCGTGCTGGCCCTCATCGGCAACACCGCCCCGGTGGCCTATGGCGCCCTGGGTGCGCCCTTCATCGCCCTGGCGGGCGTCACCGGCCTGCCCATCGAGCACCTGAGCGCCGCGGCAGGCCGCATCCTGCCGCTGTTCTCGCTGATCGTGCCCTTCTGGATCATCTGGACCATGGTCGGCCGCAAGGCGATGCTCGAGATCTGGCCGGCCTGCCTCACCGCCGGCGCCTCCTTCGCCGCCTGCCAGTTCCTGGTGAGCAACTTCCATGGTCCTTGGCTGGTGGACATCATCGGCGCCATCGTGTCCATGGTCGCCACCATCACCCTGCTCAAGTTCTGGAAGCCCAAGACCACCTGGCGCTACAAAGGCGAAACGGAAGCTCCCCGTGAAGCCACGCCGGTCCACAGCCGCGGCCGCGTCGCCAAGGCCTGGATGCCCTGGGTCCTGCTCTCCCTCTTCGTGTTTGCCTGGGGCACCCCGCAGGTGAAGAACGCCCTCAACGGCGGCACCAAGGATCACCCCAACGCGCTCTACGGCATCGCCAAGATCGATGTGCCTGTGCCTCTGCTGGACAAGGCCGTGATCAAGATCCCTCCCGTCGTGGCCAAGCCCTCTCCCGAAGGCGCGATCTTCACCTTCAATTGGCTCTCCGCCACCGGCACCAGCCTCCTGCTGGCGGGCATCGTGAGCGGCCTGCTCCTGGGCTTCGGCCCCTTGCAGCTCATCAAGGTCTTCGGCAACACCATCAAGCGCGTGAAGATCTCGCTACTGACCATCATGGCCATGCTGGCCCTGGGCTACACCACCAAGACCGCGGGACTCGATGCCACCATGGGCCTGGCCTTCGCCAGCATGGGCGCCCTGTTCCCCTTCTTCTCCGCCATGCTGGGCTGGCTGGGCGTCGCGCTCACCGGCAGCGACACCTCCTCCAACGTGCTCTTCGGCGGTCTGCAGAAGATCACCGCGCAGCAGCTGGGGCTCAATCCGATCCTCACCTCCGCGGCCAATACCACTGGCGGCGTCATGGGCAAGATGATC
>DCFP01000069.1:0-6665 GCA_002319925.1 Holophagaceae bacterium UBA1801
GAGCCGCCATTCGGGCTGAAGTAAGCCTGCGCCGGCGTGTTCTTGAGCACCAGATCGGCGGGGAAGAGAGGCAGGGCCAGGGCAAAGAGAGCGAATAGTGGACGTGTAGACATGGCCCGCAGAATATCGCAGACATAGATTGCGCGTCGTGTAGCGCTTCACTCCCGATTGATGCGGGGCTACCATTGGCAAACCTTAAGCGACATTTTCGGAGACTCGTATGCAAGCAGCCGGTCTAATTGTTCTGTCTGACCTCATTCCAAATCAAATATTACTGCGTGCTGCTGGCACGACATCGAGCACACACTGGTATCGGATTACAAATGATGGACCTGGCGAGATGCAAATCATCTTGGATCCTCAGCGATCCAAGACGAAGGCAAAAACCAGAGAGCCTTTGGTGATACTAAAACCGAAGCAATCGATAGATGTTCTCGGCAGGGGGATTAGCGTTCACCAATATTCCGGTTCGATGACCGGCACCTACGAACGCTTGCCTGCTTAGCGAATATTACAATTTTAAAGAGTTGCAAAAATCGCAACTTTAATCATTTCTTCACATATACCCCTGACGGCGCCTCGGGTGGACGTAACCTTCCCCCATATCTCATGGAGGAAACGATGCCACGATGCACCCGCCAACCTGATCAGCTCCGCACCACGGCGCGGATGGATTCCCTGAACTGCTTCGATGAAGTCGAACCCGTCGGACTCCCCGACCTGGAGTTCACGAAAGCCCTGGCCGAATTGAAGGACACCATGGTGGACAGAGGCATGGCGTGGAAACAACGTCGGGACGTGCTCAGCGCATGGGAAGCCAAGGGGCTTGGGTGCATCGATGAACTACGCCAAGCTGCACGGCTGGCCTGTGTCTGATGACTTCGAGGGTCATCCAGAGGAGATCGACTGTCTGCCATCGGGCGCAATGTTGGTTAAATACTGGGTAAGTGATCTTCATTTCCGCCTTGTTAAACAACCCGCACAAATGGAGGCATCCATGACCTTTCGGCACATCGCTCTCGCAGCCATCGCAACTGGTCTATTTTTCTCGGCTGCCCAACCAGCCTGGAGCGACTCGCCCCACACTTGGGTGTCGGGCACAGGAAGTGATTCAAATAGTGGCACCGTCACATCACCGTATGCCACGTTCCAGCAAGCCATCAACAACACAACCGCCGGTGGGATCATCTCTGTGGTTGCACCGGGTGATTTCGGAGCTTTGACCATCAACCGGCCCATCACCATTGATGGCGGAGGCCTGGCAAGCATTAATTTTACAGGTACTTATGGTATCTTCATTCTTGTCGGAGCAACGGACGCCGTCACGATCCGCGGTCTAACCATCAATGGCGGAAATACGGGGCAAGACGGTATCTTCTTCAGCACGGGTGCCCATCTAACGGTGGAAAATTGCGTGCTAACTGGTTTTCTTAATATGGGAATCACTGTTTGTACCACATCCAATCAGGGCCTTCTTGTGGAAAACACGACGATCGATGGTGGCGCCCTCGGCATTCAAACGTGGCAAGCTTCCGGCGGAACAGGATCAATAGACCAAGTCGTTTTAAACAATGTGAGGATCACGAATACTACGAGCGCCGCCATTTTTTCCCGAAATGGCAGATTGCAGATTGCCCACTCCGTCCTCAGTCACAACGCCATCGCCTTGGAAGCCGACACAGGTGCAACCATCAATGCGGCAAGTAACTATATTGCTGGAAACGCCATCGCATTCCAGATCCGCACCACTAGCACGCTTCGACTTTCCAACAATGACATCTTCGATAATACCGTGGGGATTGCAAGTGCCGGTGGAACCATCATGACCGCAGGCAACAACAGGCGCGCGGGCATGGGAAGCAGTGCTCCCTGGCCTACGGCCAAGTTTCTTGTTTTCTGATTGCAGTTTACGAGCAAGCTAGCGTCTGGCTCTTAGCCCGATTAATGATCTCGAGTTCTTGTGGTGATGGCGGCGTTGCGTAGGGATTTCGGACCCGTGAGCATCTACGGGCCGATCACGATCGATGGGGGCAATAGGGCCAACATCGCTTTTACAGGCGATCATGGCATTCTCGTCAACGCCCCTGCTGGGGTTTTCGTCACCCTTCGCGGATTGTCGATTAACGGATTGGGAACTGGCTTAGATGCTATCACCCTGATTTCCGGTGGCAGAATCACGGTGGAAGATTGTTCATTGAACGGATTCACTGAGGCTGGTCTGTGGATCGGAGGTCTCGGGGGACAAAACATCCTGGTGCACAACATGACCATTACGGGTGGCGATTAAGGGGTTCAAGTTGCTCAGGGATCTTGGCCTGTCATGCTCACGCTGCGCGAGGCGAGGATTGCGAGTGCGTCCAAGGCGGCGTTTTTTACGCAAAGTGGAAAATCCGAGATAGTCCTGTCTTCCCTCACCAATAACGCGGCTGCACTGATGGCGGATACCAATGCCACCATCAACGCTGAAGGCAATTACATCGCAGGAAATGGAATTGCGATCCAAATTAAAGCAGGTTCCATACTTCGGCTTTCGAATAACGACATCATGAATAATATGGTGGGCATTGGGAGTGGCGGCGGCAGCATTCTGACGTTTGGAAACAACAAGCGCTCCGGGAATGGCTCTAGCGCTCCCTGGCCGACAACCAAGATCCTTACTTTCTGATTCCAGTCATAAATCGCAGTCCTGGCGTATTTTGGCCAAACGCTTGAATTCCGCAAAAAGGGTAATCCACGATTTCGGAAGGCAGTCCGCCACTTTCATCCATCCACTGCCCTCGACATTTCAACTTTGCTCGTAAAGAATCCTGCCATGCACCTTCCTGGGCATGGACTCATCTATCTCGCGCTGCTCGTTGGAACACTGCTCCTGTTCCAACGCTTAAAGCGGGCATTCTGGCTTTTCGCCCTGCTGATCCTTCCGGGCACTCTCTGCCACGAACTCTGCCACCTCTGCATCGGCGGCCTGCTCTATGGGAAACCGACCAGGTTTTCCCTTCTTCCGAAGCGGGAAGGGACAGCGTTCGTCATGGGCTCCGTGGCCTTCGCCCACGTTCGCTGGTACAACGCCTTCTTCCTGGGAATGGCGCCAGTGCTACTCCTTCCTGCGGCCTTGGGACTTCTCCTGTGGCGGCTGAAGGGGCACCCAGCGTTCTCCTGGAGCGAGGCCGCCTGGCTCTACCTCATCGCGAACCTGGTCTACGCATCCCTGCCCTCCTGGCAGGATCTCCGTGTCGCAGCCAGGTCTCCCATCGGTTGGCTGCTGTTGGCTGGAGCCACAGCGTACGGGTGGTACTGCTTCCACTATCACCAGGTGCCTGGATCGGGCTACCTACAACAGCTCGAGATATTTCGTCTCTCCGGCTTGCATGCCCCCCTCGGGAATCCAGGCGCAGACATCCCCCTGGGCAAGCCGCACAAGATCAGCGGAGCCCTTTGAAGCGAGGGGCACGAGTTCATCCCCGCGCCGCTTGCAGGGATGCAGCATGGGCCGGTCCCCGGGATTGGCTACGGGCGCGATAAGCCTTCCCATGCGCCACAGGGTTGGCGGAGTGCGCCCTTCCAGGCGGGCCAGCACCACCGGGAGGAACAGTCGCGTGTTCATGTAGGCGGATACGGGGTTGCCGGGCAGGCAGAGGATAATGCGTCCGTCCAGAAAGGCCGCCAGCATGGGCTTTCCGGGCTTCAGCCGGATGCGGTGGAACAGGATCTGCGCGCCGAGTTGCTGGAGCACTTTGGGAAGATAGTCCTTCTCTCCCATGGAAACCCCACCCGCGGTGAGGAGTATGTCCGTAGATTCCAGTCCCTTCAGGAACGTCGCGATGGCAGCAGGATCATCGGGAACGGGCGGAAGCACGTGGACCTCGGCACCAAGCGCATGGGCCAGGGCCGCCATCATCGGCCCGTTGGAATCCCGGATCTGATGGGGCTGCGGATCCAAGACCAATTCATCGCCAGTGGAGGCAATGCCGACCCGGATCCGTTTGGGAATTCCGTACCGCCCGCCCACCTGGGCGCGCAGCCCGACGCGGGCGGCATTGATGGGCAAGCCCTCGGGCACGAGCAGATCACCTTTTCGCGCCTGGCTTCCCCGACGGCGGATCCAGTCGCCGATGCATGGTGCCCCTTTGACAACCAGGCCACCCGGGGTTTCCTGGATCTCTTCCACGGGCACCACGGCGTCCGCGCCGGAAGGCAAAGCCGCGCCGGTCATAATCCGCACGCAGGTGCCAGGGTCCACTCGAACGGACGCGGGGTCATCGCCCGCGAACAACGTGCCGAGCACGCGGCGCGGTGCGACGCCATCGGAAGCCCTCACCGCGATGCCGTCCATGCTGCTGCGATCCAGCGCAGGATCGTCCCGGTCCGCCAGGATAGCCCCCAGCTTCGGCGTGGGTATAGCCTCCGCCAGCAGGAGGATGGCCTCGTCGAGGGAGAGAAGGGGCTGCGCCATGGCTCCCATGGTACTAGGCACGCACGATGGATTTAGCCTTGAAAGGAATACATTCGCGGAAATTCTTCGCCCACAATGACGTCGATGAACCTCCCTTTGCCCCTGCCTCCCAGACGAATGGTCCCTGGCGTTTCCAGCCGAAGATAACCTGTGGTTGCAATCTTGTTACAACCCACCCTCCGAACGGGAGGTCATACTTGCTGGAATTCCCCGCGTGAGATCCATGAGTGCACGATCCACCCTCAACCTGTTTGGCGGCTCCGCCCATGAGGGTGTCCAACTCCACACCTTGATGTCCATGTGCCTTCTCATGGGCACGGCGGCATGCCAAGCACAGCCCATGGGCATCACCAATCAGTCACCATCCACGACGGAAAATCCAACCATCCCACCCGTGTGGACCTTCTCGAAGTGCCTGCGTTCCCCCGCGGCCTGGAATCAATTCAAAGCCTATTGGCAACAGGGTGACCAGTGGCTGCACGTTCCGGATACTTTCGAACAGGGTCTTGCCAAGCAATTCGGCATGGAGCCCTGGGTCTTTGATCAGGCCCTGTTCGAGCTGGAAAAGCGGGCAACCGGTGCGACCGAAACATCAGCACCGGAGGCCATGACTCTGGGGGACTACTGCCTGGCTCGTTTCGTTCAGTTCCGTTTTCGAGCATCGGGGGTGGAACCAACCCCGGTCATGACGCGAATGATGATGCCACCACCTGAATACCGGGCCGCCATGGATCTGAGGGGCATGGAAACCGCCGATGCGCGGGTCGATCAACTCTGGGAATCGTATCGGAAAGGGCTCATCCGCATAGAGGTACTGATTGCGTCCATGGACAACCTGAGGGCTGACGTATACCGCTATAGCGGATTGAGAGCCACTGCCATCGCCCATGCCCGCGTACACCCGCTGAATCCCCGCGCGACCTCCGCTAGAATGTCTACATCGCCCGAATACGAGCTGGTATCCCGCTTCTGCTGGGAACCCGAGGACAGCGTCGTCGGCAGCCCAGCGTGGTTCCAACGGTACGAGCAAGCGGTGACCCGCATGATCGACGCGGCTGAGCATGGGAAGGGCAGCGCACTGCATGATCTTGCCGCCAATTTGAGGATGCAGCATCAGGCCCTGGTGGTCTCCCTGAGGCGGATCGAAGCGTTCCAGCCAGAAATGGACAGGATCTTAGCGGACCTGCGCTGATGCACTGCTCGACTCGATTCGCATCCTCGCTGAATGCCAGGGAATCGACCATCACCGGTGATTCCTAACATGGGTAGAGGTTTCATCTACGAGATCACCGGACGCTGCAACCTGAGCTGCTCCTTCTGCTACAACGCCTGGCGGGGCGAGACCGCGGATGCTTCGATCGAAGAACTGGATCCCGCCCGGGCCTGCGAACTACTCGATCGTGTGCTCGTGGAATCCAATGGGGCGTGGCTCACGTTCACGGGCGGCGAGCCGTTGCTGTATGAGGGTCTGGAGCGGGTCATGCTCCATGTCTACCAGCGGTTTCCTGGCGTGCGGATCGGTCTCGCCACAAACGGCGTATTGCTGGATGCCGCGCGGCTGGAGCGCCTCGTGGCTTCGGGTTTGCAGTACGTGGAAATCTCCCTGTTTGCGGCCACCGAAGAATCCTTCGCGAAGCTGTCGCGTCAGAAATGCCGGGACCTGCCGCTCCAGGCCCTGACCCTCGCGCGGTCCTGGCGGCTGCCGACCACAGTGGCCACGGTGCTTCGCGCGGAACTGGAGGCTGAATTCGAGGACATCGTGCGCCTAGTCTGGGCGCTGGGCGTGGACCGGCTGGCCTTGAATCGCTTCGTGGCCAAGGGGCGGGGCCGGTTTCATCAACCGGAACTCATGCCCACTGCGGAGGAATTGGACAGTTTGCTGACACAGGCGAACCGGCTTGCCGGGGAACTCCGCTTCCCCATCGCCGTCACCACACCAATTGAGGACTGCCTCTGGCCCCAGGCCCGTTTCCCGAACCTCGCCTTCGGCGCCTGCAACTGCGGCGAGTCCAAGTGGGCCATCGACCCAGCGGGGCGCCTGCGGCTCTGTGAATTGGATGAAACCATCCTCGGGGATTTGAAATACCAACCCTTTTCGGAGCTGGCAAGAAGCCCCGAGGTTGCAAAATTCCGATCCAACTCCCGGCGCCAGGACTGCCAAGATTGCAAAGCCTTTCGCAATTGCGGCGGGGGGTGCCGCCCCGCCCCGGGG
>DCFP01000069.1:6909-7188 GCA_002319925.1 Holophagaceae bacterium UBA1801
GCGGCGGGGGCTGCCGCCACGCCCGGGAGATTTCGGCCGCCCCGCCCCTGGCATGAAATGCGGGTCTGCCGCAAACTCAGAACATGGCGGAGGGCGATAGTAGAACCAAGGTGACGGTCCTCCGGGAGGGGGGCAACCCCGCTCCGTCCCACCAGGGAAGCACCCTCACCCTGGATGGCGCCTTTAAGCACGTGAAGGATGCCTTCCTGGCCCACCACCCCGATGGGGATGTGGCGCTGCTGGAGCGGGCCTTCAAGGTGGGCAAGGCCATGCACGCCA
>DCFP01000069.1:7512-7688 GCA_002319925.1 Holophagaceae bacterium UBA1801
CTGGACGCCGTGAGCGTGGCCTGCGCGCTCCTCCACGACACCGTGGAAGACACGCTCATGACCCAGGAGGAGGTCCGCAAGCAGTTCGGCGAGGAGATTTCCGAAATCGTCGATGGACTGACGAAGCTGTCCAAATTGGATTTCACGGATCGGACCCTGCTCAATGCCGAGAACGT
>DCFP01000069.1:8011-8168 GCA_002319925.1 Holophagaceae bacterium UBA1801
CCGACCGGCTCCACAACATGCGCACTCTGGGCTCCATGCGCGAGGAGAAGCGCCGCCGCATCGCCCGGGAAACCATGGAGCTCTACGCACCTCTGGCCAATCGGCTGGGCATGGGGGCCGTGCGATCCGAGTTGGAGGACCTGGCCTTCGCCAACCT
>DCFP01000192.1:0-6484 GCA_002319925.1 Holophagaceae bacterium UBA1801
AGAAGCTCACGGGCATGTCCATGCGCGTGCCCACTTCCGATGTTTCCGTGGTGGACCTCACCGTGGAACTCGTCAAGGAAGCCACCTACGAACAGATCTGCGCGGCCATGAAGGCGGCGAGCGAAGGCCCCATGAAGGGCGTCCTGGGCTACACCAAGGAGAAAGTGGTCTCCACCGATTTCCGCGGCGAACCCTGCACCTCCGTGTTCGATGCGGAAGCGGGCATCGCGCTGGATTCCACCTTCGTGAAAGTGATCGCCTGGTACGACAACGAGTGGGGCTACTCCTGCAAGGTGTTGGACATGGTCCGCGTGATGGCCAAGTAAAATATTATTGATCTCGAAACGGGCCGGCGAATGCCGGCCCGTTTGCGTTCAGGCTTGGGGGAGACTCAGTTTGAAGACGGCTCCCTCCGATGCCGTGGCGTCGTACTCGAGGTCTCCGCCCAGGCTTCGGGCCAGATTGCGGCTCAAGGCCAATCCCAGTCCCACGCCCGGGGCCGTGTGCGCGGCTTCCCGGGCGGATTTGCTGAAGGGTTGGAAGAGTCGCTTGCGGTCCTGGGCCGCGATGCCCGGGCCATGATCGCGAACACGCAGAACGATGGCTGAATGTTCCTGGAAGATTTCCAGGTGGATGGTCCTGTCCTCGGCCGGAATCGCGTACTTGCAGGCATTGTCCACAAGGTTGAACAGGATCTGCTCCACCACCGAAGGATCCGTGCGGATCCGCGCGCTCTTCAGTTCCTCGCGGAGATCGATCACGAACGCCATGCCCGCCTGCACGGCGCGTTGCCGCAGGCGTTCCTGATGGCGCTCAAGGAGTTCGTCCAGCGGCAGGACCTCGAGGTTGGCCCGGGCCCGCCTCGATTCGAGTCTCGAATAGGCGAGGACATTCTTCACCAGGTGATCGAGCCGATCGGCCTCGGCCATGAGCGTGGCCAGGAAGGAGCGCCGATCCTGCTCGTCCGGAACCATGTCGGACGCCAGCATCTCGGTGTAGAGGCGGAAGGTCGTGAGAGGTGTCCGCAATTCGTGGGTGACCGCGGAAACGAAGGCACCGCGCCGTTCGCTCAGCTGCAGCGCGCGGTGCAGAACCAGGGCGCCAGAAAGGCTCGCGATGAACGCGCAACCCCACGCCAGCAGCAGCGACAAACGGATGGGAGAGAAGGTGGAAGTGTGGATGCCACTGGGGACGGGGCCCGTCACCAAGCGCACCGGCAAGGCTGCCATCAATCTCCCCTCCTCTGAATGGCCCCCGGAAGAAGCCGCGAATTCAGCGGCGGGGAGGAGATCCGAGATCGTCCCTTTCAGCCAGGCCTGGATCGCAGGCCAGTCGAGCCAACAACCTTGCAGATAGTCCTGGCTCCCCACGCTCACACGCCGCGCAAGCACGAGGTTCGATCCGAACCAGAGGGGTTTGATGGGCCCTTCTCGGACTTCCGGTGATACACCGACTTGCTGAGTCCATGACTGGCTCCTCGGCCTGTTGCGGGTCTCCGCAGTCTGCAAAACCTCCCCGGTTCCCAGTGTGGAATAACCATAGACTTCCTGGCTCTTGGGCGAGAGGTTCACGGAGGAAGCCTGTTTCGTTCGCGCCAGGAACTCCTGAGCGTTCATGGACGATTGCGGGTCACCACTGAGGGCGACTTTCTGTTTGATTTCTTTCGGAGCCAGGTCCAGTGGGACGGACACCTCGGCAATCTGATCGCTCTTCTCCAATTGATCCCTTAGGACCTTCGGCACGAGGAACCGGGTCAATTCCTCGAGCCGGACAGAGGCGATTCGTATCTGCCCCGGTTTCACTTGGGCTTGCACCGCCGGAGGAAGGGGATCCCTTCGCGGTACCTGGGGCGAAGAGAATCGATCCTTGGCGTCGATCTGGAAATGCAGCAGAACGTAAGGGTTCTCCGTGAACAACAAGGGCGAAGGGATCAGGGACGCCTCGGATCCCGCGCCTTCGTTCATCCGCGCGTAGCTGCGGCCCGCGGGATAGAACGCGTTGAACTGGAAGTAGGGACGGCCGCTTTCCTGCACCACCAGCGGAGCCAGCGCCGAATCCATCCGCCAGAGAGCAAGGCGCACCTTCTCCTCCACCGCCGCCTTTCTGCGCGCCTGAAGTTCCGACCTCTCCATGCGCAGGGTGGATAGCGTGACCGCCACGAGCGCGGCAAACCCCAGCAGGATGCACAGGGAGAAAAGGATCCAGGTCCGCGCGGAGCGATTCATGGCGCGTTGAACTGGTAGCCCCGGCCACGCAAGGTCAGGATGATCCTGGGCTGCTGAGGATCATCCCTCAACTTCTCCCTCAATCGCGCGATGTGCATGTCCACCGTGCGCGTTTCCAGAGCATCGGGATTCATGCGCCACACCCGCGCGAGGATCTCATCCCGGGTCACGGCCCGGTCGGCGTTGCCGATGAGGTACGACAGAAGTTCCGTCTCGCGCTCGGAAAGGTGTCCCGTTTCCCCGTCATCGAAACGCAATTCACGATTGCCCAGATCGAGGTTGCAGCCACGCAGGGCCACGATCCGGTTCCCCGCGGGACGCTCCGGCGAGCGCCGCAGCACCGATTCAATGCGCGCCATCAGCTCCTTCACGCTGAAGGGTTTGACGACATAGTCATCGGCGCCCAGCTTCAACCCCTGCACGCGATCATCTTCATCTCCCCGGGCCGTGAGGATGATCACGGGCACGCGGGTCGACTGGGCGCGCACTCGCCTCAGGATCTCCAACCCATCGTGCCCCGGCAGCACCAGATCCAGAAGCAGCAAGTCGTATTCGGATTCCAGCGCCTGCTGCAATCCCTGCGTGCCATCCGGCGCTTCCATCGTCGCGTAGCCATTGAACCGGAGCGTGTGAAGCACGCCCCGGCGGATGGCGGGATCGTCCTCGATGACCAGGATCTGCTGTTGCTTCGTGGGAGACATGGTGGGTACGGATCACTCGAGATCGAAGGTGATGGTGACGTTCGCTTGAACGCTGATGGTGCCGGGAGCCAATAGCCCATTTTGGCTTGAATCGGAATCACCGGAATATCCAAAGCTGTAATTTGAAACATTTCGAGTCCCGAGTCTCGACAGGGTCACGGCCTCACCGTTGCCGGCTCCTTCTTGAATCACTCTCGGTTTTCCGAGCTTCAGCGCGAACTGGCTCGATAGAGCCACAGCTTTCCTGCGAGCTGCCTCCGCAGCCAAGGTCCGGGCTTCAGCTCGGCGTTGTTCTAGCTCGCTAGTCTGGAACTCAATATCCTCGATCGTATTCATTCCCGCTTGTAGCGCCTCGGTTAACAGGGAATCGAACCCGGAAAGATTCCGTAACGTGACCTGAATGACGGCCTGCTGAACATACCCGATAAACGCGCGCTGACCTGGCGCGCCGCGATACTCGGGTCGTAGATTCAAGTAGCTGGTGAGGACATCCTTGTCCTCGACGCCGCGGCCGCGAATGATCGCCAGCAGTTTCCGGACACGCTCACTATTGTTGCGTTTGACCGCTGCGAGATCTCTGTGATGTGTTTCAACGCCTAAGCAAATCACCACCTCGTCGGGCACTACCTTCACCTCGGCTTCCCCGGAAACGGTGATGATTCTTGGCGGTGCACCATCGCTGGCCATCAATGCCGTTCTCGGCGTCAGTGAGACCATCATGATCGCGAACCAAACCATCTTCTTCATGGAAATTCCTTTCAAGCCGGACTTCAGGAAACTGCTGAGCACTCGGAATTAGGGGAGAAGGATGTTCTGCTGAGACGGTACGCTTTCTGGATGTTCGTTTGGCCCGACCGGGAACAGATCCAGATGCACCGGCACATTCAGGCTGATCCCAGATCCCTTGAGCTGCTTGGCGTTCATGTCGATCTGCCGTCCGATGCCGGGAGAATTTTTCAACTCCACAGGACTTGTCGAGGCGATCTTCAGCAGCTCCTCCGGAGAATTGATCACCGCGGGAAGCGTCTCGCCTTCGCGCCTCGCCGCTTCCGCGATGTAGGAATCCAGCAGTTTCGGCCAAAGGCGATCGAATATCTTCTGGTCCGCGAAAAGATCGGCGCCCATCACCCGGCCATTCACGAGCACGACCACGCCGTTGGCCTTGGGCTGCTTGGATGGAAGATCCTTCAACGCCTCCAGGTACTTGGCTCGGGACTTCATGAACTGTCCTGTCTTGTAGGTGGCCGACAGCGTGCCGGAGGTCGCGCGAGCCTGCAATTTCCCGTTGTTCTTGGAGACCTCGGACCAGACGCTCATCTGGCTTTGATCCACCTTTGCTTTGTTCCTCACGGAAAGCGGCGCACTCACTTTCTCTGAGTAGAACTGCGCACTCGTCTGCGTCCATCGTCCGTGCTCGACACAGAACGCAGCCACGGGAATGGGCTTGCTCTTGGGCGGAAGCAGCACGTCCTGCTGGAGGATCCGGTCCTGTTTCGATCCCGCCAGGATCTCTCCCGCCATGATGAAAACCGGCTGCTGTGACTTGTTCTGCAGCAGCAGGGTGTTCACCGTTCCCTCCGATCCGGTCTCCTTGATCACGAGCTGTCCCGTGGGCATGAGTTCGTCCATGGTTGCGATGGTTTGCGTCTTCCCGGGGGCCGGATTGGCTTGCACCGCCACCAGACTCAAATTCCCTTGGCTGTACTTCGCGAGCACCTGGCACCGGGAAAGGTAGTCGGATATGTCCTTCGGACTGCTCGCCTGGGCGTGCAATCCTCCCAGTGGCAACAGTGCCGCGAATGTGCAAACGAGCCGGGATGCGATTACTTCCCTCATGGAGACCTCCAGTGGGCGCGCTGCTCCGCATTCTTCGAAGGAAGACGACCGTAATGGGAGTGATGCTTGCCGTGTCTGCATGAAGCATAGGCCCGGCGCTTCGCCCGCACTGTAAAAGGAATGTAACGAGTGGCATCGGATGGCGCTCGATCAGCCGATAGCGAGCCCCGAGCCCATCAGTAAAAAAAGGAAATGGTTCGATTAAAAGCGCTGCGCGCTGGGCAAGCCGCGAGCGAAGGCCGCCTACAATCACTGCATGCACGGCGAGGTCAGCATGATCGGAACCACCAGTGTCGGAGAAAAGCTCATCCAGATCCGCGAGAGCCGCAATCTGAGCCAGGCCCAGCTCGCGGAGCGCAGCGAGCTGCCCGAGGACTTGATCAAGCAGATCGAAAGCGGCGACTTCATCCCTTCGCTCACGCCCCTCATCAAGATCGGACGCGCTCTGGGCGTGAGGCTCGGGACCTTCCTGGATGACGTGGAGAATCTCGGTCCCATCGTGAATCGCAAGGGACAGCTCGCCAAGGCAGTGCGCTTCGCGGGCAAGTCGAAGGCGTCCTCGGGCGAACTGGACTTCCATGCCCTGGCCCAGAACAAGAGCGGACGGCACATGGAGCCCTTCCTCATCGACATCCTGCCTGCCACGGACAAGGACTACCCCCTTTCCACGCACGAAGGCGAGGAGTTCATGTACGTCCTCAGCGGCCAGATCGAGATCTTTTACGGCAAGGACCGCTACCAGCTGGAGGAGGGCGACAGCATCTACCTGGACTCCATCGTGCCGCACCATGTGCACGCCTTCGGTGACGCAGCCGCCCGGATCCTGGCGGTGGTCTACGCACCTTTCTGATCGGGGACCAGGCATGGCATTCATCGACAAGACGATCGGCGCGGTCCTGGAAGAGCAGGTTGCGCGCTTCCCCGAGAAAGAATTCGTTGTCTATCCAGACCGCGATCTCCGCTTCACCTACCGCCAGTTCAACGACCGCGTGAACGACATGGCCAAGGGCTTCCTGGCCATCGGCCTGCGCAAGGGCGACCACCTGGGCATCTGGGGCAACAATGTGCCGGACTGGCTCACCATCCTCTTCGCCACGGCCAAGATCGGCGTGACTCTGGTGACCATCAACACCAACTACAAGCTCCACGAGTTGGAGTTCCTGGTCCGCCAATCGGACATCAACACCCTCTGCCTGGTGGATGGATTTCGCGACAGCGACTACGTGCAGATGGTCAACGAGCTGATTCCCGAATTGAAGGAATCCCAGCGGGGACACCTGCGGAGCGAGCGCTTCCCCCATCTGAAGAACGTCGTCTTCATCGGTCCCCAGAAGCACCGGGGCATGTTCAATACGCCCGAACTGCTCCTGCTGGGCGCCCACCGGGAAGACCAGGAGCTCGCGGATATTGCTGAAACACTGGGCTGCCACGAGGTCATCAACATGCAGTACACCTCGGGCACCACGGGCTTTCCCAAGGGCGTGATGCTCACCCACCACAACATTCTGAACAACGGCTTCTTCATCGGCGAGTGCCAGCGGTTCACGGAAGCGGAGAAGGTGTGCCTGCCGGTGCCCCTCTTCCACTGCTTCGGCCTCGTGCTGGGCATCATGGCCATCGTGACCCACGGCGCCGCCGTCGTGCCCTGCGAGAACTTCGACCCTCTGCTTGTGCTGGCCTCCGTCCACAAGGAACGATGCACCGCGCTCTACGGCGTGCCGA
>DCFP01000192.1:6752-6918 GCA_002319925.1 Holophagaceae bacterium UBA1801
CCGACCATGTTCATCGCCGAGCTGAACCACCCCATGTTCAGTATGTTCGATCTCAAGTCGCTGCGGACGGGCATCATGGCGGGCTCACCCTGTCCCATCGAGGTGATGAAGCGCGTCATCGGCGAGATGCATTGCAAGGACATCACCATCGCCTACGGCCTCACCG
>DCFP01000192.1:7173-7497 GCA_002319925.1 Holophagaceae bacterium UBA1801
TCGCCTACGGCCTCACCGAGGCCTCACCCGTGATGACGCAAACGCGCACCGAAGACCCCATCGAAGTGAAGGTGGGCACCGTGGGCCGTGCACTGCCCGGCATCGAGGTGAAGGTCTGGAATCCCCAGACCCAGGCGGACTGTGCCATCGGCGAGCAGGGTGAGCTCTGCTGCCGCGGCTACAACGTCATGCGCGGCTACTACAAGATGCCGGAAGAGACCGCCAACGTGATCGACGCGGAGGGCTGGCTCCATTCCGGAGACCTGGGTGTCCAGGACGAACAGGGCAACTTCCGGGTGACCGGCCGCATCAAGGACATGATCA
>DCFP01000145.1:0-387 GCA_002319925.1 Holophagaceae bacterium UBA1801
ATCGCGACCGTTGCGGCTGGAACCTACGCCTTTTTTATGAGCCATGACAAAACCTCTCTCTATCTGCGGATGCGACTAGGCCTTAATTCCCTTGATGCGGACTTCGGTGAAGCCCTGGCGGTGTCCCTGGGTGCGCTGGTAGGTGGTGGTCCGCTTCTTCTTGAAGATGATCACCTTCTTGGCGCGATCGTGGCGGATCACCTCGGCTTCCACCGTGGCGCCCTTGACGACGGGCTGGCCGACCTTCACATCGCTGTCCTTGCCCACCAGCAGCACGCGGTCGAACACCACGCTCTGCTTGGGCTCTTTCTCGAGCAGTTCCACGCGCACCACATCGCCTTCCGCGACGCGATACTGCTTTCCACCGGTTTGAATCACTGCGTACAT
>DCFP01000145.1:629-9955 GCA_002319925.1 Holophagaceae bacterium UBA1801
CACCGGTTTGAATCACTGCGTACATATGACCCTCTTTTGGGAGGCTTGGGCGGCGCTCAAATGATCGGCGCGCTTGGGGAGCCCAAGACAAGGCCCATTAGAATGCCAAAAACAGGGCCGAATCACAAGGGAAATTTCCCAAACCCGCCCCCCTGAACGATTGGGCGATTGAACTGGGATCTTCCCAGAACCATAATCAAATTCCTATCGGAGTTCCGCATGGCTCGCGTCCTCCTCATTGAAGACGACCTGGACACGGGCGACTCCATCAAGGCCATGCTCGAATTGACGGGACACCAGGTCGGATGGGCCCACCAGGGGCGCGAGGCCATGACGCTAATGGAGCGGGACCCGGGCTTCGAGGTGATCCTGACGGATATCCTGATGCCGGAAATGGATGGCATCGAAAGCATCCAACACTTCCGCAAGAACTTCCCCGATGTGGCCATCGTGGCCATGACCGCGCAGTGGAACTCGCCGTACCTGCGGGCTGCTACGCTCTTCGGGGCCAAGGTCACCCTGCACAAGCCCTTCAGCATCCAGGACCTGGATGAGGCCGTCAAGAGAGCTGCGGCTTCCAGGCCTCCAGCACCCTGAACCGCTCGCCCATCATGCCGGGAAGCGTGAGCTGGAGGAGATTCTCCATGCGCTTCAGGCGATCCTTTTCCTCGAGATCCTGCCATTCCGTTTCCCATTGGGACAGGGGTGCACTCCGCCGGATCCAATGGCTGAGACTGTGGTGGGCCGCCTCGTGGAAGCCCTCGATCTCAAGCAGATGGGCAAGCCGCGTGAAATCCACGTCCGCCGTGAGATCACAACAGCCCAGTTCCTCCCACCAGGCAGCGTCCACCCGGTGACCGCGGTACCGCCGGATCCCTGACCCCTTTGAAACCAAGCGCGCGCAGCTATCGCCGTAATCGATGGTGAGGAAGAGGCCCGCGGAAAGGGTCCGGGCCAGTTCCCGCACCATCAAGGCCATGCCCTCGTTCCATGCAGCGCCGTCGCCCATGCGCAGATGGCCCTCCGCATGAGTCCGGAACCAGGTCCCCGCGTCGCCGGGATCCCCGGATTCCCAGTCGGGACCTTCCGAACTCAGCATCATGCGCAGCCATTGGCCGCCGTCCCATCGCCAAGGCTGAGCAGGAAGGGCATCGAACAGCTCGTTGCTGATCACCGCGCCCACAAAGACCGGAAGGGGATCGCCCTCTGAAACGAATTTCGCGCGTCTGTCCGCGAGGAAGGGCGCCAGGGCTGCTTCGGCGGCGGCGCGGCCCGCGGGATTGTCATCGCGGTGGAGGTAGACCAAGGCTTGGCCGAAGGCCCCCGATACGGCACTGAGCAGATCCCGGCCCAGCCAGCCGCGGCCCGCCCCGGGTTCCAGCACCGTGAACACCTCCGGCCGTCCGAGCTGATTCCAGGCCGCTTCCAGTCTCACTGCCAAGGTCTCGCCCAGCAGTGGACCCACATCCAGCGCCGTGTAGTAGTCCTTCCCATCAAAGCCCCAGTGGCTCTGGGCTTGGCGGTAATAGCCAAACTGAGGATGGTACAGCGCCAAAGACATGATTTCCGCCGTGGGAATCGCACCGGCGGCCAGCCTCGTGCGGAGCAGTTCCCCGATATCCGTCACGGCGTGTCCCTCTTCAAAGGCCAGCGCTCCAGGATCCAGGGCAGCACCCACTGGGTCACCAGGAGCGCCAGGGCGACACCGCCCAGGCACGCCAGCCCCAGGCCCCGGAGACCGCGATAGCCGCTGAAGACCAAACCGCCGAAGCCAGCCAGGGTCGTCCCCGCGCAAACGGCGTTCACGCGCGCCACGCGGGCTGCAGCGCGGGGTTCGTGCCGGGCGCGATGGAGGAGGTTCATGGCGGTGTCGATGCTCACGCCAAGTGCGATGGGGATGGCCACGAGGGAAAGGAAAGTGAGGGGTTCGCCGCTCAATCCCAGGATCCCCAGCGCCCCGATCTGGCTGGCGGCGAGGGGTACGAGGGAGATCAGCAGGAAGCGCCAGCTCCGGCCAAAGAACGTCACGACCAGGATCACCGCGCCGAAGGCCAGCAGGATGACGTCCTTCAGCGCGTCCCGGGCCACGCCCTTGATGGCGCGGAAGAGGGGCCGCGTGCCCACCATGCGCGCGCCGGTGGCGTCGATCTCAGGCTCGATGCGGTCCTGGGCGGCTTCGCTCAATCGGATGGGCAGCGTGAAAGTGGGCGGCTGGTCCTGTTTCGCAGGGCGCCGCTTCAGCCAGCGGAAGACACTCCAGGAGGCGTGGTCATCATCCAGCGAGGCATGGGCCGTAGGCGGGAACAGCAACTGCAGGGATTGCGGCACGGCGCCCGGATCCTCCGCGCTTTCCTGCAGGGCAGTGACTGGCAGTTCGAGGGCCACCGGGTCCAGGTTCTCCTCTGAAGCGATTTCCAGCACGCGCCGGTACCACGTCTCGGAGCCCAGCACGCGTTTCAGCTCCGGACTACATTCGGTCCAGACCGGCATGGGCAGACCCTCCCGCTGCAAGGGCGCTGCGATGCGGTTCCATAAATCCGGGAGATGCTCGGGATCGTTCAGCGGGATCTGGATCGCAAGGGGCTGCAGACCCGCACCCAGGGCCTTCCCGAGGGTCTCCTGCAGGACGAGGGCGGGGTTGCCCTTCTGGCGGAAGCGGCGGAGATCCTCCTCCCAGCTCATGCGCCGGATGCCCCAAGCACCAAGCAGCACGAGGGCCAGCGAGACCAGGACCTTCCACTTGCGCACCGTGGAGAGAGGCTGGACGCGGCCCTGGACCTGGGGCGCGAAGGCGCCTTTGCCTCGATCCAAGCCCAGCAGCAGGGCGGGAAGCAGCAGGAAGCTGGCGACCATGCAGGCCAGGAGGCCGAGGCCCGCCGTGAGCCCCAGATCCCGGAAACCCGGGAAGGGCGCAGCTATGCAGGCCAGGAAGGCCAGAGCCGTGGCCGTGGCTCCGGTGACCACGCCAGGCCCTGTTCCGAGCAGGGCGGCGCGCAGGGCCAACGGTTTGGACCGTCCCGCCTGCCGCTCGTCGCGGTAGCGGCTGAAAAGCAGGATGCCCACATCATCCCCGACCCCTAGCAGCACCGCGCCGAAGGCGGCCGCCATGAGATTCAGGTGGCCCAGGATCCAGCCCACGAGACCCAGCGCCCACAACATGCCCATGAGGAGCGGAACCACTACGAAGCCGTAGCCCGCGAGCGTGCGGAAGCCAATCCAGTAGACGAAGCCGATGAGCACGAAACTGAGCACCAGGCTCATCAGCACTTCGCGCGTGAGGGTCTGGGATTCCCAGTAGGCGATGGCATGGGCGCCCGTGGCCTGCAGTGTGAAGGCCCGCTTGCCGGCCGGTGCGAAGGCCTTTTGCACATCGGACGTGGAAACCCGGTCCGGCATGGGCCCGATGGCGCCGTGGCCAAGCCAGGCCAGCACCCGAGCGGTGGATTTCGTTTCCGAACTGGGGAAATCGAGCACCAATGGGACGAGTACAAAGCGGCCATCCGTCGTCACGAGGTAGCCGGACTTGATCTTCAAGGGCAGCGACTTGACGCTCGAGGTCGCGTGCAGAACGGTCTCGTTGGATTTGCTGAGGAAGCCCATGAGCTGGAGCGGATCCAGCTGCGCCAGCCGCTTCTTCGTGGGATCCGGCGAGGCCAGGGCCTTTGCCGTAGTCTTGAAGCGCCTGCGCACTTCGTCGAGATCCTTCAGGGATTCCAGCCTGTCGCCCAGCAGCATGGGCGCCAGTGCGTATAGCTGGCCTGTGACCAGACGCACGGCTGCGCCATCCCCTTCGAGAAAGCTCCCCGCGGCGAGCAGGGGCGGCCAGAGCGAGGCGCCCTTGGGGCCGGGAACCGGCTGGGGTTCGGAGATGCGGCCCTCGCCGCTCATGCCATTGAGGGGCACGCCACCCAGGTCCAGGAGCTGCTCGACGAGCCCTTCGGCCCAGGTTTCCCGGGCTTCCAGGTCATGCTCGTTGCCTTCCGCGGCCAACCACAGGAGTTCCTGCTGGCCGACGCCTGCTTCGATGCTGGCCTGCACCACCGGATGATCCGTGGGCAACAGGCTCATGAGGTCCAGGCGCCGCTCCACGCGCAGGATGCCCAGACCGAGCACGAGCGTGATGCCGACCAGAAGCACCCACAACCCCTTCGGCCGGCGCAGGTGCAAGTGAACGAGGGCGCGGAGGATCCGGATCATGAGCACATTCCATCTACCGCAAGGCTACCCATTCATGCTTTCCATCAGCCGCTCGAGGATCGGCTTCATCTGTACCCGCCGCGCCTGCGCCAGGCGGCGCAGCAGGCTGGGATCCTCCAGCCGCGCGAAGGGATAATTCTCGCCAGCCTGCAGCATCTCCGCCCAGCGCGAGGCCGTGATGATCATGGGCCGCTCCTCGGCATAGCGCTGGTCCAGCAACTGCCCCACGGCGCGCACAACACGGATGTCCGTGTCGATGCGGTCGAGGTCGTCCAGCACCAGACAGGGCGCTTCGATGAGCGGCGCCATGCGGTCGCGCTCGCTGATGAAATCCGTGTTCCGGAAACTGCGCGAATCGTAGTAGGTGTCCTTCAATTCCTGACTGAAGGTGCGCATGGAAACGAAGAGGCCGCGCCCACCCGTGCGCTCGGACCAGCCCTTCAGCGCCGCGGCAGCCAGGGAACTGCGCCCGCTGCCGGAGGGCCCATCGATCCACCAGAGGTCCACGGCATCGCGTCCGTGCCTCGCCCAGTTGAACAGCGTGCGGTAGCCCAAGGGTTCCTGCGCCGGCTTCAGGTCCTTCCAGCTCGCCTCGCCCGAACCGATCTTGGCTCCGCACTTGTGCAGGATCAGTTCCAGCTTGGAACGCAACTCCACGTGGTCGGCGATGCCCGAATAGGTCTGGTGCTCCAGAAGCTGCTGGGCATCCTCCAGAGCGCGGATCACCTTCTCCCGCGGGTGCTGGATCCTCCACCACTCCCAGAAGGATTCGAACGTCGTCTGCCGGTAGCGGGAAGGTATGCCCAGCGCCGCGCCATTCGCCTCGGCTTCCGTGGTGCAGCCGCAGACCTTGGCCGGGGCCATGGGATCGGGATCCAGGATCACCCCGCGTCCCCCACAGTGGGGACATCCGGGCTTACCTCTCATTGCACATCCCCCTTGAGGAACTGGCCGAGCAGGGCGCGCCGCCGTTCGCGAATCTTCATGAAGGCGCGCTCTTCGATCTGGCGAACGCGTTCGCGGCTGATGGGAGGAGTGAACGTCTGGCCGATGCGTTCCAGGGTCACGGGTTCGTGGCCGTTCAAGCCGAAATGCAGGGTGATGATGGTGCGTTCCTTCTGGTTCAGCATCTCCAGGCTGAGGCGCACCTGGTCCAGGAAGGACTCCTGGTCCATGGTCTCCATGGCGGAGGGCTCGATGGACTGCTCAAGACTGTCACCCAGCGTGAGATCCGATTCCCCCATGCCCTGCTCAGTGGAGACCGTGGCCGTGGTCTGCTGCAGCAGCTGGAGGCGCTCCACCTCTTCCGGCGTGAACAGCGGATTCGCCGTGACGATCTCCTGCACGCTCGGAGGACGGCCCAGCTCCTGACTCAGGCGATGGACCAGTCGATTGAGCTGCACGAGATGTCCGGCCACCTTCTGCGGCAAGCGGATCTTGCTGCCGTGCTCGGCCAGCGCGTGGAAGATGGCCTGGCGTACCCACCAGGAAGCGTACGTGAGGAACTTGTTTTCACGCTCAGGATCGAAGCGCTTGGCGGCCTCGATGAGACCCAGATTGCCTTCGCTGATGAGGTCCAGCAGATCCAGGCCCATGCCCTGGAACTTCCGCGCCTCCTTCACGACGAAGCGCAGATTGCCCTCCACCAGCATCCGCAGGCCCTCCGGGTTGCGGTCCTGCTGCCACAGGCGGCCATAGATCCGCTCCTCCTCCGCGGTCAGCAGCGGCAGATCGCGGATGGAATCGAAATACTTGTCGAGCGAACGCTCTTCCAGATGGCGCTGTGGCAAGGTTCACCTGAGGCAGGAAACCAGCATAGCAAGGCCTCTCACCGCTTTCTCAATCCATGGGGGGTCAATTTCACGAGACCGGTGGGATTGGCCACATCCCGGGAGGGTTCGGGTTCGATCCCGGCAGCCCGGAGCTTGGTTTCATAGGCTTCCAGGAGTTTCCGGCTCTCCTCCTGGACCTTCTGCATCTGGTCCCGAAGGTTCAGGACCACTTCCACACCCGCGAGGTTCACACCCAGATCCCTGGTGAGATTCAGGATGAACTCGAGGCGCTCGATGTCCTCTTCGCTGTAGAGGCGGGTCTTGCCTTCGGTGCGGGAGGGCAGGAGCAGCCCTTCCCGCTCATAAAGGCGCAGGGTCTGGGGATGAATCTCGTACCGGGCGGCCACCACCCCGATCATGTAGCAGCCCGCTTTGGGATCCCGCCGCATGCTCTACCTCCTAATGATCACCACTGGGACACCGAGAACACGGAGGTATCCACGGAGAAAAAGCGGGCGAACCCATTCGGGTAAGTCCGTCCCTGTTTCCTGTTTTTTTCTCGGTTCATTTCTCCGTGCGCTCCGTACCTCCGTGGTGCATTCATCCGCGGATGTTGACATCGTTGATCTGCCCCAGTTCCCTCAGGAGGTCTTTGCTCCGCTCGTCCTGGATCTGCGGCGTGACCACCTGGATCTCCGCGAAGAGATCGCCGCGCTGATCCGACCGGGGCACCGGCATGCCCTGCCCCTTGAGGCGCAGCTTGGAGCCGCTCTGGCTGCCGGGAGGGATCTTGATGGTGGTGTGGCCGTCCGGAGTTGGAATCTCCACTTTGGCCCCCAGGGCTGCTTCCGTGAAGCTGATGGGCAGCTTCAGGTAGAGGTTGGCGCCCCGGCGCTCGAAGCGGGGATCGGGTTCCACCTGGATCTGAAGGTAGAGATCCCCCGGACCACCGCCCCGGCGGCCCGCCTCGCCCTTGCCGGAAACGCGCAGCTTGGTTCCATCCTCAACGCCCGGCGGAATGGCCACCGTCACCGTTTCCCGCTTGGGATTCCGGCCCCGGCCCTGGCAATCCGGACAGCTGGGTGCCTTCTTGCCTGTCCCACCGCACTCCTCGCACTCGTACCGCGACTTGAGGAACCCGAAACCATGCTCCTGGAATCCTCGCCCCTGGCATGCGGAACACGCAGATTTGTTGGCCCCCGGCGCCTCACCAGTGCCCAGGCACGTGCGGCAGGTTTCGGTGTGGGTGATGTTCAAGGGCAGCTTGGTGCCCAGGAAGGCATCCTTGAAACTGATGCGCACCAGGTGCTGGAGATCCTCGCCAGGCTTGGGCCCGGCTCGCCGGGCGCGGGAGCGGCCACCACCGCCGAAACCCTGGAAAAGGTCTTCGAAGGAACTGCCCCCGGAGCCAGGCGCGCCGAAATTGAACCCACTGAAATCGAAGCCCTGGCCTCCCATCTGGGCGCCTGGCCCATTGGGATCCCCGAATTGATCGTAGTTCCGGCGTTTGTCCGGATCCGACAGCACATCGTAGGCCTCGCTCACTTCCTTGAATCGGGCTTCGGCTTCCTTGTTGCCGGGATTCAGATCGGGATGGTGTTTCCGGGCCAGCTTCCGGTAGGTCTTCTTGATGTCATCCTCGGAAGCGTTCCGGGGCAATCCCAGGAGCTTGTAGTAGTCGGGCGCAGCCATGGCAGCACTCTAGCGTAAATCTGCGTAAAATGGACTCAAATAATATTGGATTTAAACGATAACTTAAGCATTTAGGACCATTTATTGACAATTATTTATAGACCCACCAAGATTGAACCATCATCAATTTACAAGGGGTGTTCATGGCTGGACTTGATAAGAATGGAATGCTTTCTGATTCAAAAATCATCTGCAAACGGTTCACTCAAATCGAGCACGGATCCCTTGAGGCGGTTCATGCCATCGTCGTCCACCAGACGGACTCCGGGACGGCTCAATCAGCGTTCACCGCCTACACCAAGGGAGGCAATGGCGCCCATTTCCTGATCGACAAGAATGGTTCTGTCTATCAGACAGCCAGTCTCCGGAGGCGCTGCTACCACGTCGGCAAGCTGATCAGATCCCGGTGCCTCGAAATCAGCGGGAAAAGCTGCCCTGATGGGGCGATCGCAAAAGCCGCCACCATGGGCTGGACCTCGCGAATCAAGCAGATCGACCAGATCGAACGGAAGAAGAGCTACCCGGACCGTTATCCCGTCAACAGCGATTCCATCGGCATCGAACTCGTCGGAATGCACGTGGACGAAAAAACCTACGAACCACTGACGCTCGCCCAGAACAACTCGCTGCTTTGGCTCATTGATCTGCTCTACAAGGAATTCAAACTCACCTCAGGAGACGTCTTCCGTCACCCGGACGTTTCCTACAAGAATCCGGGCGAGGCCAGGAGCGCGACATGGCAGTGAAGTCCGTTCTGCTCGCTCTTTGCCTTTCCGTTTCGGTCTTCGCCCGGCAGAAGCCCTTCTTCCCGAAACAGATCCGCGAGGTCTATGTCAAAGATTTCCATTCCGACGAGCCCAGTTCCTGCACCACGCTCGATGTGGATCTGAGCCACGCCCAGGCTTTGGCCTTCTTTAAGCGTGCAAAGGTTCTTGACTATAAAACCATGGTGGATAATTACCCAATCGCTCCGTGTTACATCATGGGGACCTTGAAATACAAGGGAGCACTCTGCGATTGGAAGATTTTCGCCGGAGGAACCGGCTCGATCAAATCGCCCAGCTACGAGTGGTACTTCGCCTGCGACAACTGCGACGATCTGTTTCAGCCGAAATAGCTGCCATATCGCAGTTTTCCTGCCGCAGGATCATCCGGTGAATGATCCTGCGGCGTCATTCATTTTGGTTCGTCAGTTCACGACTTCGGCGTCGATGACATCGTCGTCCTTCTTCTTCTCGCCGCCGGGGGCGGGAGCAGGCGCAGCACCCTCGGGCGCAGGCTGGCCCTGCTTGTAGAGGTGCTCGGCCATCTTGTGGCTCTTGGCGTTGATGTTCTCCAGAGCCTTGGTGATGCGGTCCTTGTCGAGGCTGGAGAGGGCTTCCTTGCCTTCGGAAATGGCCTGTTCCAACTCCTTCTTCTCGGTCTCGGGGATCTTATCGCTGTTCTCCTTCAGGAGCTTTTCCAGCTGGTAGATGGTCTGATCCAGGTGGTTCTTGTCCTCAAGGAGCTTCTTGCGGTCGTCGTCCTCGACCTTGTGGGCTTCGGCGTCCTTGACCTTGGCGTCGATCTCTTCCTTGGAGAGGCCCGTGGAGCCCGTCAGTGTGATGCTGGCGTCCTTGCCGGTGCCCTTGTCCTTGGCCGTGACGTGCACGATGCCGTTGGCGT
>DCFP01000145.1:10240-10868 GCA_002319925.1 Holophagaceae bacterium UBA1801
TCTGCGGCATGCCGCGCGGTGCGGGGGGCAGGCCACCCAGGTGGAAGTTGCCGAGGAGCTTGTTGCCCTCCACTAGCTGGCGCTCGCCCTGGAAGACCTCGATGTCCACACCGGGTTGGTTGTCCACGGCGGTGGTGTAGATTTCGCTGCGCTTGGTGGGGATCGTCGTGTTGCGCGGAATGATGGTGGACATCTGGCCGCCATTGGCGTTGATGCCCAGGGAAAGCGGCGTCACATCGAGAAGCAGCACACCCTTCACATCGCCTGCCAGCACGCCACCCTGTACGGAAGCGCCCACGGCCACGACCTCATCGGGGTTCACGCTCTTGTTGGGTTCCTTGCCGAAGATCTGCTTCACCAGCTCCTGCACCTTGGGAATGCGCGTGGAGCCGCCCACCAGGACCACTTCGTCGATTTCGTGGTGGGCTAGCTTGGAGTCCTTCACCGCGTTCTCGCAAGGCGTTTTCAGCTTCTGCAGGATGGGCTCGATCATGGCCTCGAAGCGCGCGCGGGTAAGCGTCGCCGTGAGGTGCTTGGGACCGCTGGCGTCCGCAGTGATGTAGGGCAGGCTGATATCGGTCTGCGTGGTGGTGGAGAGTTCGCACTTCGCCTTCTCGGCGGCTTCCTT
>DCFP01000145.1:11133-11371 GCA_002319925.1 Holophagaceae bacterium UBA1801
TCGGCGGCTTCCTTCAGGCGCTGCATGGCCTCGGCCTGCTTGCTGAGGTCGATGCCCTCAGCCTTCTGGAACTCCTCCGCTAGCCAATCCATGATGATCTTGTCCACGTTGTCGCCGCCCAGGTGGGTGTCGCCGTTGGTAGACTTCACTTCGACCACGCCTTCGGACACCTCGAGGATAGAGATATCGAAGGTGCCGCCGCCGAAGTCGAAGACGGCGATGGTGCCGTCCTTCTTCT
>DCFP01000145.1:11626-14436 GCA_002319925.1 Holophagaceae bacterium UBA1801
CGATGGTGCCGTCCTTCTTCTTGTCGAGGCCATAGGCCAGGGCCGCGGCCGTGGGTTCGTTGATGATGCGCATGACTTCGAGACCTGCGATGGCGCCGGCGTCCTTGGTGGCCTGGCGCTGGGCATCGTTGAAGTAGGCGGGCACGGTGATGACGGCCTTCTGCACCTTCTGGCCCAGGTAAGCCTCGGCCGTGTCCTTCATCTTGGTGAGGACCATGGCGCTCAGTTCCTCGGGACTCATGTGCTTGCCGTTGATGTTCACGGCACAGCTGCCCTTCTCGCTGCGTTCGACTGCGTAGGGCACCAGCTTCTGTTCCTTGTCGGAATCAGCGAAGGGCAGACCCATGAAGCGCTTGATGGAATAGACCGTGCTCCTGGGCTGGGCCACCGCCTGGCGCTTGGCCACAGTTCCGACTAGGCGCTCGCCGGTCTTGGGGTTGAAGCCGATGACGGACGGTGTGGTGTTGGAGCCTTCCGCGTTGGGGATCACCTTGGGCTGACCGCCTTCCATGACGGCCACGCAACTGTTGGTTGTTCCTAGATCGATGCCAATGATTTTCGACATGCTGTCCTCCGTATCGAACCGTTGAAGGCCCGAGCGGGGCCATCCATTCCCCAGTGTATGCCACCAAATGTCCCTGTCAACACAATCTTCATTTTTTGACTCAGATTTTTTTATGTGTATACGATCATATCGAAGTTCTTTCCCATCGTTTTTATGACCAGGACACGGCTCCGCTATGATCCGAGACATGCTCGTACGACCCTGCCCCATCTGCCGGAAGCCAGTGCCCTGGGAGACGGCCCCCTGGCGGCCCTTCTGCTCGAAACGTTGCAAGATGCTCGATCTGGGCGCCTGGTCCGCCGGGGACTACACCCTTCCGGAGTCCATCAGCGAGGAGGAGGTGTTTTCGGAAGGCAACCCCCCTCCAGATGGACTGGACCCGTGAAACCCTTCCGAAACAGGCTAGGCCATGCGGTGCGGTCCGTTCGCCGAATCCGGCGGATCCGTCTTCCCTTCTCACCGGCCTGGAAAGCCATCCCCAGAGTCTTGGCGCGCCTTGAGCTCACTCGCTTCCAGCCCGCGCAGCCCCCCTTTTTCACCGCCCTGCATCAGTCCCTGGACCGTCACCCCGTGACCACGTTGGGTCAACTCCTGGATGAAGCGGGGGAGCAGATCTGGGGACTGGCTGTCTTCCTGCTCGCCATGCTCACCTTCATTCCGGGCGTCGCGAACCCTTTGAGTCTGGTGACCCTCGTCCTCGGCATCCGCATGATGATGGGGGTTTCTCGGCCGTGGATCCCGGAGAAACTGCGGCGAATCGCGCTGCACCGAGGCAAGATTAAGGATTTGCTGGCGAAGGTGGAAGCGCGTATCGCATGGCTGTCGGCGCGGCGCGGTCCGCGCAAGGCGCCCAGCCAGGGCTTCCTGGGCTGCCTGGTGGCCTGGACGGCTTTCGTGGCGGCGCTTCCGATTCCCCTGCCCTTCGCCAACGTGCTCCCTGCCATTGCGTTGATCCTCTTCGGCGTGGCCCTTCTGGAGGAATGGCCCTTCATGGCCTGGGTGGGAGCGCTAATCAGCCTGGGGACGACGGTGTATTTCGCCTTCTCGATCCAACAGATCATCATCATGTTCACGGAAATGGGGCATTGGCTCCTAGACAAGTTCCACCCAGGATGGCTTCCATGCGCTTCGATGCACTGACGCTCTTTCCGGAGTACTTCGAAGCCGCGCGCCTGGGCGTCACGGGCCGGGCCTTCCGCGAGCTGGACCACGAGCTGCACACCCACTCGTACCGCCCCTTTGCAGGAAACACCTTCGGCCACGTGGACGACACGCCCTTCGGCGGAGGACCAGGCATGGTGCTCCGGCCCGAGGTGCTGCGGGATACGTTGGCTTCGCTTCCGTGTCTCAGCCCGCGCCGGGTCATCCATTTCACGCCCGCGGCCCCCCCGCTCACTCACGAAAAAGTGTTGGAACTCGCGACATTGGACCAGGTGGTGCTCGTGTGCACGCGCTACGAGGGCGTGGATCAGCGCGCGGTGGAGCACCTCATCGACGAGGAATTCAGTATCGGTGAAGCGGTGCTCTCGGGCGGCGAGTTGCCCGCATTGTTCCTCATCGACGCCGTCTGCCGCTGGCTGCCGGGCGTCCTGGGCAATCAGGAATCCGCCGAGCAGGACTCCTTTGCCACGGGACTGCTGGATCATCCCCACTACACGCGCCCGGAAGTGTTCGAAGATCTCCCCGTGCCCAATGTCCTGCGCGGCGGCAACCACGCAGCCATCCGCCTCTGGCGCCTGCGGGAATCCATGGCGCGCACGAAACGGCTCAGGCCGGACCTCTGGGAACGCTATAAGCATGAGCGCTTGACGACCCTCACGCGTCCCGAACAATGGTGCGCCTGGCAGGTGGAGCATCCCGAGGATTGGGATCGGGCGAAGCCGAAGGGATGGAAAGGAGAAGAAGGGGACAGGGAGCAGGGAGCAGGGAGCAGTAACAAATGACCGCGGCCTCTGGCCGCGCGCCTTTTGGCCTGCCCCCTGTACCCTGACCCCTGCCCCCTCCTTTTCGTCCTTGGTGATCCACCTAATCCCCGCTACACTGATTAGCCCCCGAATGCCGGGGCTACGTGTGCCATGTCCCTCCGTTCCCGGTTGTCAGGACCGCTGGCCCCACAGGAGCCATCATGAACATCATCGACCGTCTCGAATCCACCTTGATCCGCAAGGATCTACCGAAGATCTCCTCGGGTGACACCGTGAAGGTGCACGTCAAGGTGAAGGAAGGCGAGAAGGAACGCATCCAG
>DCFP01000078.1:0-7953 GCA_002319925.1 Holophagaceae bacterium UBA1801
GCGAAGCACTTGGTCTCCTCCTTCAACAGCATGGAAGCCAGGTTGCCGTGGCCGATGCCCACCTTGCGATCATCGGCGACGGAGCCGGGAATGCAGAAGGCCTGCATGCCTTCACCCAGGGAGCACGCGATGTCCACGGCCTTGGTCTCGCCCTTCTTCATGGCGATAGCCGAGCCGAGGATGTAGGCCCAGCACACGTTCTCGAAGCAGATGGGCTGGATGCCCTTCACGATGGCGTATACGTCGACACCTTTGTCCACACTGAGCTGCTTGGCCTCTTCCAGGGACTTGATGCCGTACTGCTTCAGGACGGGCTCGATCTGGCCGATCCTGCGTTCATAGCTTTCAAACAGAGCCATGGTTTGTCTCCTTCTCGCCTACTGGTGCCGGGGATTGATGATCTTGGTGGCTTCGTCGAAACGGCCGTACTTGGACTTGGCCTTGGCCAGCGCTTCGTTGGCATCCACGCCCTTCTCGATGGATTCCATCATCTTGCCCAAGTGCACGAACTCATAGCCGATGACTTCGTCGTTCTCGTCCAGGGCCATGCGGGTCACGTAGCCCTCGGCCATCTCCAGGTAACGCACACCCTTCGCGGTGGTGCCGTACATGGTGCCGATCTGGCTGCGAAGCCCCTTGCCCAGATCCTCGAGTCCGGCGCCAATGGGCAGGCCGTCCTCGGAGAACGCTGTCTGGGTGCGGCCGTACGTGATCTGCAGGAAGAGTTCGCGCATGGCGGTGTTGATGGCGTCGCAGACGAGATCCGTATTCAAGGCTTCCAGGATCGTCTTGCCATTGAGGATCTCGGCGGCCATGGCGGCGGAATGGGTCATGCCCGAGCAGCCGATGGTCTCCACCAGCGCTTCGTGGATGATGCCGTCCTTCACGTTGAGCGTGAGCTTGCAGGCGCCCTGCTGGGGCGCGCACCAGCCCACACCGTGGGTGAGGCCGGAGATGTCCTTGACCTCCTTGGCCTGGACCCATCTGCCCTCCTGGGGAATGGGCGCGGGGCCGTGATTGGCGCCTTTCGCAACGCAGGTCATGTGTTCCACTTCCGTCGAGTAGATCATTCGCCGGTCTCCTTTCATGAACGTGGATGGTGATCGGCCCGGACGATTCACCGGGCTTCAGGTCCAGGCATTGAGAGCCTGTGCGCGGGCACACGGGGCCGATGGACCCGCCCGCAGGGTCATTCTAGCGGAATCCCGGGAAGGCGTGACCCCATCGAACCCGCCAACCGGACATTCATGCTCCGGGTCCCGCGGGCCGATACTTAATTGGCCGGATGTTGCCATCACTCCCAATATCCCTGGCTTTCCAAACCTTCGCAGGGTGGAGTTACAAGGCGCCCATGAAACTCGATGTCCCGACGCTGGTCTTCATACTGGGTCTGACCAGCATGGCGCAAGTCGCCGCCCTCTTCATTCAGTACCGAGTCAACAGACAACGGCAGGGCATCGGATGGTGGCTGCTGGGTTCGGCCTGTATGGCCCTGGGTTTCATCTTCCTCACGCTGGGGAGGACTCCGCATGTTTGGGCGCTCGCCATGATCGGGAATCCGCTGCTCGTGATCGGGCGCGCATGCCTGCTGGTGGGAACCCTGCGGTTCTTCGATCAAAGGGAAAAGGCATGGACGATCGGCGCCATTTTCATTCCCTTCATCGTTGCCTATTACTACTACCTCTTCGGCCACCAGGACATCTCCGCGCGAACGGCCCTCGTATCGGCGGCCATTGCGGCCTTCTCACTATTGACGGCCCATGCCCTCCTTTTCAAACACAAGAAAAGCATCTCCAGCTCTTCCATCTTCACCGGCTGCGTGTTCCTGGCCCATGCCGGCTACCTGACTGTGGCCGTCGCCTTCACCCTGCTCTCGAAGCCCATCCATTCCTACATGGAATACAGCCCCATCCAGGTCGCCGAGTTTATCGTTCCCACTCTCACCAGCACGCTCTGGACCTTTGGCTTCATCCTGATGGTGAACCAGCGCCTGAGTGCGGAGAACCTCGACGAGCATGAGAACCTGCGGAAGGTCTTCAACACGGGCCCGGATGCGGCGTTGATCGTGCGCCTGGCCGATGGCTTGATTGTCGATGCCAACGTCGGTTTCTCGGAGATGAGCGGATACTCGCGCTCCGAAACCGTTGGGGCTCTCGCTCCCGATCTTGGTTTCTGGCGCGACCCGGCGGACCGGGAGCGTTTCCTCGCCGAACTCAAGGGGAAAAACGGTTGCGCGAACATGGAACTCGGCTTCCGGCACATGGACGGCAGCCCACGGGTCGGCTTGATCTCCGCCAGGTTCCTCTCGATCAACGACCAGCCCCATGTCGTCACCGTGACGCGCGATATCACGGAGCAGAAGCGGGCGGAGGAAGCGCTCCGGGAAAGCGAAGAAACCTATCGCTCCATCCTCAGGGCCTCGCCCGACGACATCACCATCACGGACCTGGAGGGCCGCATCCTCTTGGTCTCGCCGGCTGCCCACGCGATGTTCGGATATGCGCCGGGAGAAGAGATCGGCCTTCACCTCCTGGACTTCGTCGTGCCCGAGGACCTGGAGCGGGCCCAGGCTAACATCGCCCGCATGCGCCAGGGGGGGCATTCCAAGCCGAACGAATACCGCGGAATCCGGAAGGACGGAAGCTTCGTTGACATGGAGGTGAACAGCGGCTTCATCAACGGCATCCATGGCCAGCCGGTCAAGATGGTATTTGTCGTTCGCGATATCACTGAACGCAAAAAGGCCGAGACGGAACGGGTGGAGCTGGAATCCCGGAACCGGCAGTTGCTGAAGGCCGAAAGCCTGGGTCGCATGGCCGGAGCCATCGCCCACCACTTCAACAACCAGCTGCAGGCGGTGCAGGGCAACCTGGAACTGATGAGCAACGCTCCCCGGCACGCCGATCCATCCGGATGGCTGGCGAGTGCCCGGCAGGCCACCGAGCGGGCGGCGGAGGTGAGCCGCCTGATGCTGGCCTACCTTGGTCAGGCTTCCCAAGCGCAGGAGCCTCGGTTCATTTCCGAGCTGTGCCGGAGCGGCCTTCCGCTCCTCCAAGGCACTCTGCCCGGATGCGTGGCAGTGGAAGTTGATTTCCCCTGGCCCGGCCCTGTGGTGAGCGCCAACGCGGCCCAGATCCAGCAGGTACTCTCGAATCTGATCACCAATGCGGGGGAGGCCCTGGGCGGCGCAAAGGGGAGCATCCGCCTGGGGATCGGAACCTGCTGCGCGGCCGATATCCCCGCCGCGCACCGCTTTCCCATCAGCTGGCTGCCCCAGGCACCGGAGTACGCATGGCTGGAGGTGGCTGATAGCGGCTGCGGAATCGCGGAAAGGGAAATCGAAAAACTCTTTGATCCCTTTTTCTCCACTAAGTTCATCGGCCGAGGCCTGGGCCTGTCCGTGGTCCTTGGCATCGTCCAGGCCCACGGCGGGGCCGTGTCCGTCGCGAGCGAGCGGGGCCACGGCAGCATTTTTAGGATCCATCTCCCGGTATGCCCCCGGGAACCCGCCCCTGCCAAGGAAGAGATTCCGGCGCCCGCAGCTCCCGGCGGCACGATCCTCCTGGTGGACGACGACGAGTGCGTCCTCGAATCCACCGGGGCCACCCTCGAGGTGCTGGGCTACTCGGTGCTCGCGGCGAGGGATGGTCTCGAAGCCCTAGACCTTTTCCGGCAGCACCGGAGCCGGATCCGCTGCGTCATCACCGATCTGACCATGCCGCGCATGGACGGCTGGGAGACCCTGACGGCCCTCCATCAATGCGACCCCGCCCTTCCCGTGATCCTTGTGAGCGGTTACGACAAGGCCCACGTCCTTTCCGGCTCACACCCCGTCCGCCCCCACGCATTCCTGGGGAAGCCCTTCAGGCTGCAGGATCTCCGGCATGCGCTGGACAAGGCCCTGGTGGCCGCTTCTCGCGAAGGGCTTTGAGGGGAGTTCCGAGGCTCAGGGCAGGAGCCCCCGTTCCCTTCCAAAGGCTTCCAGGCGACGCTGGATCTCGTTGCGAGTATTCCGGAACCGCTCCAGCAGCTGCGTGCGCGTGAGGCTGGGATCATCGCTTGCGGGATCAGGAAGAGGCCAATGCAGCCGATCCACATTGCCTAAGAAGACCGGGCACACTTCCTCGGCGCATAACGTGATCACCACGCCCACGGCCTTGGGATCGATGTCCTGGAAGTGCTTGGAGAAGTAGATCCTCGCATCGATGCCAACTTCGCCCAGCACTTCGATGGCGTAGGGATTCACCCTCGACGGACGGCTGCCCGCGCTGAGAATGCGGAGGCACGGGAAGAGCTTGCGCGCCAAGCCTTCCGCCATCTGGCTCCGTGCGGAATTAGCCACGCAGAGAAAGAGGATCGACTGTTCCAGGGGTATCGCCAATTTCTTGGACTTCATGACGCAGGAGCACTCGCCGTACATCATGGAATCGGAATCCGCCACCAACGGCAGCTTCGCGTCATCCCAGGCCAGCATGCCCCCATCGAGACAGGCGATCTGGCTGAAGCCGTTCGCGAGCAGCAGCCTCGCGGCTTCCTTGGTGTAGACCCCCGACGTGTCGGCCAGCACCATCAGACGGTCCTTGGGCAGCTCCGACAGACAGGCGTCCAGACTCCGATGAGGGATGTGGAAGATCGTTGGCACCGCGAAGGCCTTCATCTCCGCCAGATCATCCGAACGCAGGTCCACGAGGGCAGCGCCGGCCTGCAAGACATCGTTGGCTTCCTTGGGCGAGAGGAAACGAAGACCAGGTACGGGAGCGTTCTTGGCAGCGAGCGGGTCCATGCGGAAGCTCCTGGGTGTTCAGCTTATTGTGGCATTCTCAGGGAACTAAAACCGGCCGATGGTATGCTCATGGTCTTCCACGTGCACACGAATAAAGCGCATCCATACTTCGGCAGGAGATAGTTGCAGCATGAGACTGAACCGATTCATGGGCGAATACTGGGTCCCGCTCGTAATGCTGATGCTTGCTGTGCCGGCGCTCACACTGAGCTCACTGAGTCCATCCTACGTGGCACAAGAACTGATTCTGCGCGTATGCAGGCATGCCATCCTGGTCCTCGCACTTCTGCCTCCGATCTCTGCTTGGATGGGGCTGAATCTGGCGCTCGGAGTGGGCGCCCTGGCAGGCCAGATCGGACTGATCATAGCCTTGGATCTCAACGTCGGACGCTGGCCTGGATTGCTCCTAGCAATGGCGATCGGTCTTCTTCTCGCCTCCCTGATTGGACTCCTCGCCGGATGGCTCGCCGTCCTATCAAGATGGCTCCGGTTGAGAGGAATCGAGATGTTGGTGACATTCCTGCTGGCCTTTGTATCGGACGGGATCTACCAAGCGGTTCTCCTGTATGGTCCCGGTAAGTTCTTTCCCATTCACAACGCGCAGCTTCTGCTTCAGCGCGGGTTCGGCATTCGCAGTACGCTTTCCCTCGAGGCATTCCACGGTCTGCTAAGTGGGAACTTGCGTATGGGCTTCATCACGCTACCTGCTGGGCTTTGCATTTTGGTCGCCACACTCTGTATCGGGTACTGGGGATTCCTGAAAAGCCGCATGAGTATGGACGTGCAAGGAAGTCACCCCAAGAAGCGGAACCTTGTACTTGTCATGATGTTTTCCATGGGGCTGGCGGCCATCGGCCAGATTGTCGCACTGCAGGATCTAGGCGTGATGGCGACCTATGCTGCTCCGGGACAGAGCACGACCTACACCATCGCCGCACTGATTGCGGGAGGAGCCACCTTCTCCAAATCCCGGATCAGGCATCTTTTCCTGGGTGTTCTGCTCCTGCATTCCCTCTTCATAACGCTACCCAGCGCAGCCCAGCGACTCACCGGCCATGCCATGCTCGGCGAATACTACCGTCAGATTCTCATCCTGGTCCTGGTCCTCGTTGCCATCATTCGATTCATCTGGGGAATGTTCCGGAAAAACCGAGACAAGGAACCTGCCATCGGATAGATCGGGGACGCCCGAACCCTGAATCTGTGTCCTGTCAGTGGTCCACAGTCATCCTTTAGGCGATCCTCCGGAGCGCTTTGGAAATGGTCTCGACCACACAACCTCGTCCAGATCCGGTCGAACCATAAGAGACATCCGTTCAGCGAGAGTGTTCCCTCGACCTCCGGGAAGAACGCTAGGATTCAGCACTCCTTCCGGATCATCGCCATGAGCCTGCGCCAGATCTTCAGCGAATATTTCATCCCCATCGCGCTACTCGCCCTGTGCGTCCCGATGTTTTTCTACTCGGGCGTTGGCACGTTGGATATAGCCAACGAGTTGATTGCACGGATCGGCCGTCATGGGATTCTTGTGTTGGCCCTTCTGCCTCCCCTCTATGCGGGCATGGGCTTCAATTTCGGCACAGGTCTCGGGGCATTGGCGGCGCAATCCGGATTCGTGGTCGCGGTGATGCTGGATCTGGCCGGCATGCCGGGCACCGGCCTCGCTCTCCTCATCGGTCTCATCCTCGCAACGGCCCTGGGGTGGTCAGCGGGATGGCTCCTGAGCCGCACACCGGGCGTGGAAATGCTGTTCACGGTTTGCATGATGGCTCTGGTCTCCGCTGGCCCACTGCAACTGCTCTTTCACGCTCTGAGCAGGGTCGTTCCTGGCTTTGCAAGAGGTGATAGTTATTCGGGTGAAATCTCATCCCTGGATCTGAAGCCCTTCCTGCACGCTATCGATGTTCCGGTGCAAACCGGGTCCATCACAATCCCGATCGGGGCCATCACCTTGGTCGCTTTGGCGGGTCTACTGCTTGTTTGGTTCCAGAAGACCCGGCGCTTTGAAATGCATGGAAATGAATCCGCGGATCCCCGCTCACACCGTGTGAAAACCCTTGCGTTCTCGCTTTCGATCCTCCTGGCCTGCCTCAGCCAAGTGATCTTTCTGCAGGGTGTGGGCTGGATCAACCCACAGGTCATCTACGCTCACCCGATCTTCCCCGTCATTCCCGCCCTCGTCGCCGGGGGCGCGACGCTTCACAAGGCTAGGGTTCGTCATGCCTTCATCGGCATGGTCGTGCTGAATTTGTTCTTCATCCTGCTGCCCGCCACACTCCAGCGGACTTGCAATCACGAGGAACTGGCTGTGTTCGTGGGCCCAGTCCTCTCTACAGGGCTGATCCTCTGTGCCCTGATTCGTTCGAATCGAAAGTACATTCTCAGTGACACCCGCAGCCGCCCGTGAAATCGGGCTTGCTTGCGGCGCGGATCCCTTCGATGCCTTCCTTGCCGATGAAGGCTGCCAGCACGAGAGCGGCAAGGGCATCCACCCACCAGAGGCCAGGCAGTAATAGAAATGCCAAACTGCCCACGAAAAGCACGAGCGAGAGTTTGATGCACGCAAGGCTGCAGGCAGCATCGCCTTCCAGGGTGCGACTGTCCAGGGCCTTCGCCGCTCCGCGCTTGGCATGCCACAGCCAAGCCATGAAGCTCAGACTGGCAACGCTCACCAGAAGGCCCGGCACCGTGGTTTGTGGATGATGCCCCGAATGGAGCTGGACACCCGCGCTCGCGGCGATTCCCAGAGCCAGCAGCACGAAGAGGATGCCGATGCCCAGCGCGGCCTTCCGTTCCCGCCGCAGGCGCTCAGAGGCGCAACCTTCGGCACTCTCCTTTAGACGCCAGAGCACCAGGATGGCTGAACCCACTTCGATGAAACTATCGGCCCCGAAGCCGAAGAGGGCCATGGAATCGTCCGCCCAGCCGAAACCCATGGAAACGAGGCCTTCCACGAGGTTGTAGAGGATGGTGAACACCGCCAGGAAGCGGGCATAAGCCAGCCACTGGGCGTGAGTGCGCGAAGGGGAGCGGTTCATGCCTGCCATCCTGCGGGTCCTCTGGCCAGCTCGGTCTCGATTTCAGCCCGGAGGGTTTCCACGGAGGGAACATCCGCCGCCATGATCATCCGGCCGTTGACATAACCCGAAGGCACCGTCGTCCGCTTGTCC
>DCFP01000078.1:8202-12707 GCA_002319925.1 Holophagaceae bacterium UBA1801
CACCGTCTTCCGCTTGTCCAGTCCCTGGTATCCCCGCGTCGGCGTGGCATCCGGCGACTCGCCCGCATAGTAGACATCGAGCCGGATCCGGTCCGGAAATTCCTCCACCATGCGTTTCAGGAGAGCCAGGATCTCGCGGCAGCGGGCCGTTGGCGGATACGCGACGAGGGCTTCGAGACGCAGACGCTGGTTGCACTCTTCTGTCATCGTTCATCTCCGGAAAGTTGCCGCATCAACCGGCTCAACGCCTCGGCCAGATCGGAAGGAATGGCGCTCTCCCTCAATAACGCTTGAGCTTCTCGCACCGTGCATCCCCTGGCCCCTTGAACAAAGGCACTCAGCGAGCCTTGGCATTCCACGAGGAAATCTCCCCGGATATCCATCTCATCGATGCGGGCACCATCCCAATCCAGGTCCATGGCCACGACTCCGCTGAGGGCCTTGGTGGCCACCGTGACGGATCGGCGGGAGCGGTTCGGAAAGTTCCACTCCGCGGTTCCGTACTTGATCCGGTGCAACTCCTGGGCATCATCCAGTTCATCTTGTGTCAGGTCTGCTGAATGTAAACGTACGGGCAGCCTGGCCTGGAATGCCTGAACAAAGGCATCCATGGCCTCCTGGATGGAGACGGGCCGGCCCGAAGCTTCGGAAAGGTTCAGGACTCGGGAACGCACATCGGTGAACCCCTTGCCCGCGAATTTCAACCTCGACGGCCGCAGAACGGCCTCCATGACATCGATATCCGTGTGGATGAGGAAGGTCCCACTGTGGACGACCCCATCTCCAAGTTCCACCTGCGCAGAGCCGTAAACTTTGCGGCCACCCACCTCCACGTCATTCACAGGCGCCGCTTGGGCGGCAACGCCAAACCCATGACAGAAGGCCACAACCACCTCGCCCAGGAGACCATACAGATCCCGGGTGCTTTGGATGCCGAAGGCCCGAAACGAGGGTTGCTTGGGAAAGAAGGCCGAGTAGCAGAAGCTGCCTTGATCCTGATAGACCGCTCCACCAGGATTCGGCCGGCGCACGATGGGAATTCCACGCCGGGAGCATTCCTCCACGGCTACATCCTCGCGGGGGTCCTGATACACCCCGATGAAGACACTCGGCACTACGCGGCGAAGCCGGAGTGTGGGCTCGCTTCGGTTTTCCGCAACACGGCGCAGAAGCGTTTCCTCGATCGCAAAATGCAGGAAGGGATCCTGGATTCCATCCCTCAGAAGTCGCCATGCCAGAGGATTCTCAAGCAAAGTAGGGGCACCTCGTCGTCTTGCAGTCTTTCAGTCTGCCTGCGAAGGCACAGGCGTGGACGGGAAGGTCGTCCACTCCTGCCAACCCCTTCACATGCTCCCAGGCGGAATAGATGGCATCGAACATGCTTTGCTTGCAGCACCGAGGACCGCCATGGTCCGCGATCCGGCAGAGTGCCTCCGCCGTGGCGTGAAGGGCGGCCGATCGCTCGGCATCCGACAGCGGAGTCGCTTTCCGGAGCAACGAAACCACGGTTCCGGCGCTGGCCGCCGCGCCGCAATCCCCCCGGGTCCCGCAGACGCACGCGGGAATGCCCCTGAGTCTCGTCATGGCCTCGCGAATGACGGCTTCGTTCACGCCATCGATCCCCCGGTTTCTCAGGGAGGCGAGCACCACCGGCGCCACTAGCACATGATGCGCGTCGCCGTAGGCAGGGAACGCGGTATGTCGCAGGATGAGCTCGGCAGCCTTCAGTGGATTCGTCTCTTGCAGGAAGCAGCAGGCCCGCGCGATGAGGTCCTCGGCGGAAGAAGTCCGGCAGGTTTCACAGATGTGATGGCCTTCGGGGCAGAGCCACTCCGCCACCTTTTCAGCACCGCAATACGTACAGGCGGCCTTCGCGGTCGTTTCCAGCAAGTCCTGCTCGCAGATCCGGCATCGGAACCGCATGGGTTCATCCCTTCATCAGGTCCTCGATGGCCTTCACACTGGGCACGTGACCTTGAACCTTCACCACGCCGTCCACGGCAAGGCCAGGGGTGGTCATGATGCCCCGGGAGACGATCTCGGCTATGTCCTTCACCTTCACGATATCGGCCTGGAGTCCCAGGTTCTTCGCGGCCTCGGCGGCGCGTTCCGTTAGCAGCTCGCACTTGGCGCAGCCCTTCCCGAAGATCTCGATGCGGGTCATGGTACCTCCTACAGAATCAGGTTGAACAGATAGCCCACCACCAGGATTCCGGTGGCCACGACACCCAGGAACACGGCGATAAGCGTGGGCTTGAGGACCTTGCGCAGGATGATGGTCTCGGGCAAAGACAATCCGATCACGGCCATCATGAAGGCGAGCACCGTGCCTAGGGCAGCACCCTTACCCAGCAGGGCCTGGACGATGGGCATCACCCCTGCCGCATTGGAATACAAAGGCACGCCGACGATCACCGCCAGGGGCACGCTCCACCAGGCACTCCGGCCCATGAAACGCGCCATCAGCGATTCAGGCACATAGCCGTGAATGAAGGCGCCCACGGCGATGCCCGCCAGAATGTACGGCCACACCTTGCCGAGGATATCCCGCACGCCCTGCACCGCAACCTCCAGGCGCTCTGGGAGCGCCATTCCGTGGTTGTCCACAGTGGAAGCCGTGAAGGGAATCTCCATCACCCAGGCTTCCAGGTGCTTCTCCATTCGTAGCTTTCCCAGCACCCAGCCGGAGAGAAAAGCGATGCCCACGCCCGTGGCGGCATAGAGCCCCGCGATCTTCCAGCCGAACAGCCCCAGCAGCATGAAGAGGGCCACTTCGTTCACCATGGGCGCCGAAACCAGGAACGAGAACGTGGCGCCCAGCGGCACGCCCACCCGGACGAAGCCGATGAAAAGCGGCACTGCGGAGCAGGAGCAGAAGGGCGTGATGATGCCCAGAAGTGAGGCCAGCAGATTGCCCCAGGCACCCGCGCGCCGCGCCAGGATATCCCGGGTGCGTTCCGGGCTCACGAAGGTCTGGATGAAGGTCACGCCCAGGACCACGAGGCTGAGGAGCAGGAGCACCTTCGGAGCGTCATAGAGGAAAAAGGCAACAGCAGAACCCAGGCGCGAGCCAAGGTCCAAACCGAAAACGCTGCTCGTGAGCCATTCCGTCGCCGGCAGGAGCCAGTAGTAGACGAGGAACCACGCGGGCAGCGCCAACAGGAGCCAGCCACCCTTCCGGAGGAACGGGGAGTGCAAGGGCTTCCCGTTCGGCTGCGTTCCACCGCAACCACAGGCCGGAGTGTTCTCAGTGCCAAGACCGTTTTCCATGGTTCACGCCCGCTTCTTGGCCATCGCGCAGCACGTGACGGCAAGGGGAATCTTCCGGACCTTCACGCCATTCCGCGCATCGGCCTTGACCGCCGCGTCTCCTTCCAGCCACGTCCAAAGCGATTCGCACAAAGCCAGCCGTTCGGGAATCTCCGACAGGGCGTAGAACACCCACTTCCCTTCCTTGCGCTCCTCGATGAACCCGGCTTTCCTCAAGAGCGAAAGGTGCTCCGAGATCGTGCTGGAGGCGAGTTCGAGTGTCTGCGTGATCTGGCATACGCACAGCTCGCCGTCCCTCAGCAGGGCCAGGATCCTCAGGCGCACGGGGTGCGCGAGCGCCTTCAGGCCATCCACGGAGTTTCGCAAAGTTTGATTCGTCATTTCGCAATAATCCGAAATGATTTTCTCCTGTTTACTGGATCTTTGCAACAGCCAATCGAGATCCGCCCCTTGCCTCGATGGCTGATGAATTCTTCAGCGCCCGAGGCAAGGGATGGATGTGTGAATGCCATCACCTTCGTTCGCCGACGGGCATTCTCAGAGAATCAAGTTGAACAGATAGCCCACGATCAGGATTCCGAGGGTAACGACGCCCAGGAACACTGCAATGAGCCGCACCTTGAGGACCTTGCGGAGGATGATGGTTTCCGGCAAGGAAAGCGCGGTCACGGCCATCATGAACGCCAATACGGTGCCCAGGGCCGCGCCCTTTGCCAGCAGGGTCTGCACGATCGGCAGGATGACGGCGGTGCTGGCATAGATGGGAACGCCGATGATGACGGCCAGGGGCACGGTCCACCAGGAGCCCTTGCCCATGAGGGAAGCCAGGAAACCTTCGGGAACGTAGCCATGGATGAATCCACCCACGCCGATGCCAAGGAGCACGTAGGGCCAGACTTTCGATACGACATTCCGAGCGCTAATCACGCCTTCGTCGATGCGGTCCTGGAGCGTGAAGGATCGCACTCCGGCAGTGGCTTGGGCCTGGCTGGCCGTTTCCAGGACCCAGGGTTCCAGGTGGCGTTCCATCCTCAATTTCCCGAGCACGAGGCCCGACAGGAATGCCACGCCAAGACCCGTGCCTGTGTAGATCACCGCGATCTTCCAACCGAACATGGCGAACAGGAGGACCAGGGCCACTTCGTTGATCATGGGCGCAGCCACGAGGTAACTGAAGGTCACACCGAGGGGCACGCCCACGCGGACAAACCCGATGAACAGCGGCACGGCCGAGC
>DCFP01000078.1:12960-14642 GCA_002319925.1 Holophagaceae bacterium UBA1801
TGAACAGCGGCACGGCCGAGCAGGAACAGAAGGGCGTGATGATGCCGAAGAGGCTCGCGAGGGCATTGCCCCAGATTCCTCCGCGGCGGGCCAGGATTTCACGGGTCTTTTCGGGGCTCAGGAAACTCTGGAGGAAACCCACCAGGAAGGTCACGCCCGCCAGGAGCAGCAGCACCTTGGGCGCGTCGTACAGGAAGAAGGCGATCGCGGACCCCAGCCGCGATTCCAAGGACAGGTGGAAAAGCCTCGCAGTCGTCCATTCGGAGAATGGTTGCAGGATCAGATACAGCAGCACGCCGACGGTTGTGGCAGCCAGCAGCCAACCGACTCTGGATCGCCTGCCGCCGGAGTCCCGGATGGCTGGACTCGGGTCACCGCACCCGCAGCCATCAGCGGGCGGAACGGAAGCGAGTTTCGAACAGCCGCAGGCTTGTGTTTGAGACATGGGATCCCCCTTCAGTCCGCGCTGGGCGCAGTGCCGGAGCAGCAAGGCACCGGCTCCCCGTTCGCTGGCCCAGTCGACAGATAGCGTTCAGCGGTTTCGACGATCTTCCGATGGGGCGCGGATTTGACCGAAAGGCCTGTGTTGACGGCCTCGCGCATGTCCTCCACGGAGACGCCCAACCTTCTCGCTTTGTCGTAGTGGAATTTGAAACAGGGTTCGCAGTTGCAGGCCATGGCCGCACCGATGGCCACCAGTTCGGTGACGGCGTCGGTCATGAGAGCAGAAGCATCAGACATGGAAACCTCCTTGGGGTGGAATGGACGACTCACTTTCAGCAGCAAACTTGCGGCGCAGCATCCAGGCGTGTCCTGGGAAGATTCAGGGCTTTAGCGATCTGCGCTTTCGCGGGACGGATCACGAGTTCGTAAACCCGCGCCAGCAGATGCAGCCTGCTGCGTGGACTCGCCGGTCGATGAACTTGAAGGTCAAGCCGGTGGTGATGCTCGCTCAAATGGGTCTGGGCAATACCTTGCATGTGGAATTGGGGAGTATCGAACATGATGTCCTCCGAAAGGCGCACGGTTCCTGAACCCCCTTCTGGGAAGGAGCCCGTGCCAATGAGTTTTATTGGGAACTTTTCTTCAGAAACCCGGATGCATTGGAGCAGCTAGCCGCAGCACCCGCACCCCGTGAATTTCTTCGGCGCCTGGACGGGCGCCGGTTTCACGGCGGCAACCTTGATGCTGGAAACAGACCCGGCGGCGGCTTTCACGTCCTGGGCCGTGAGACTCGGGTCGATGGCCTTCACGGCAGTCAGTTGGGCGGGTGTCGGGTCTCCCATATCGTAGGAAGATTCGGACACAATACTGGTTTCCGAGAATCCCGCCGAGCGGATGGCTTCCAGGTATTCGTCCTTGAGCAAGGCGCCGGCGAGACAGGCGGCATAGGCGTCCAGGTTCTGCTTCATGGCCGCCTGCAGCGGCTTCAGCAGCACCAGGTCCGAGACCATGAGGCGCCCGCCGGGCTTCAACACACGGAAGGCTTCCCGAAAAACCTTGGATTTGTCGGTGGCCAGATTGATTACGCAGTTGGAGATGATCACGTCCACGGTGCCGTTCTCCACGGGCAATTCCTCGATGTCGCCCTGGCGGAATTCGACGTTGGCGAAGCCGTGCTTGGCAGCCAATCCGCGCGCCTTGGCGAGCATCTCGGGGGTCATGTCCACGCCGATGACCCG
>DCFP01000078.1:14895-39034 GCA_002319925.1 Holophagaceae bacterium UBA1801
CATGTCCACGCCGATGACCCGGCCCTTCGCCCCCACGCGCTTGGCCGCGAGGAAGGCATCGAATCCCGCGCCGGAGCCCAGGTCCAGGACCACTTCGCCTTCCTTCAGGGAAGCCAGCGCCACAGGATTTCCACAGCCCAAACCGAGGTTCGATCCATCGGGCGCCGCGGCCAGATCGCTCAGGTCGTAGCCGATGCCGAGGCTGGGATCACTGCAACCGCATCCCTTGGATTCACCGGAACCGCAGCAGGAACCGCCACCTGCCGCGATGGCTCCGTACCGCTGGCGCACCGCCGCCTTGATCGTTTCGGGTTCGAGAAGGAACGCACTATCCTTCAACCCCTTGGCATACACGGGGCAACTGGAACAGAGTTCGCCTTCGAATTGGGTGGTGGTCCGCACGCTCCCTGGCAGGCGATCCACGGTGGTGCGGGCGTAGCCGCGCCGCTCCACCCAGGCGCCGATGGATTCGGTGCGCAGCGCGATCATGCGATCCCCGCACTCATGCTCGGCGATTTCCATGAGCTTGCGGGCCAAACCCCGCCCCTGGGCACGGGGCGCCACGGCCAGCGATCGGATCACGAGCACGTCCGGCGTCAACTCGATGGCGACGTGGCCCAGGATTTCGCGGTCTTCCTCGATGACCCAGCCATCGGTGCGCTCCAGGCCGCTGGGGGGAAGATCCACAGCTTCCAGCAGGCGCGAGACGGATGGAAAATCTTCAGGATTGCGTTTCCGGATGTTCATGGGGTCTCCATTACGGATGGGCAGAAAACCCTCTGGGAACGGACGTTCCCGGGGCTTGCCAGGATTGACTGGGCGCTTAATGGACGGGTTTTTTGGGCTTGATCAGGGTGGGTGTGCAGCAGGCGGAACCCAGCAGTTTGGCACTGGCACAGTTACGGCCTGCTTTGCAGCAGTCTTCCCAGAGGTACTGCGTGAGCTTGTGCAGGGTCTCGAAGTGGGCCCGGTAGCGGAGCACGGTCCCCTCCCGTTCGACGAGCACGAGGCCCGTTTCGGCCAGGCACGCAAGGTGGTGGCTCAGCGTAGAAGCCGGGATTCCCACCTTCTCCTGGATTTCGCCCGCGGGGGTGCCCTCTTCGTGGCCCTGGACGACCAGTCGCAGGATCGCGAGCCGCACGGGATGCCCCAGCGCCTTCAGGCGGTCGGCATTCTGTTCGAGTTGCGTGGCCATGGGGCCCTCCCGGAACTAATTCTAATATTTTCGAAATACTCCGCAAGGGTTAATTTCGAGAATTTTCGAATTTAGTGGATTGGCTGGGTACATCCGCGTGTCCGGACACTTCCAGGACTGAAATCCACGACTGCCAGCCTGGCCTTACCAGAACGCAGGCTGATCATGTTGCTTTCAGGCGAGTTCTAGCCGGTGATGCCGATTATCAACTCCTCTGCCAATGGATCCAGGACGATCCCGGCTCCCTTTGTGGAATGAGCGACTGGTACTCAACCCCTTGTATCGAGTGGCCGAAGCGTAGATGGAGGGGAGTGCGCCCTGCCTCGCCGGGCCATCGGAATCCATGATTTTCATGCAAACCCTGTCCTGGCAAGGCCCGTTGGCCCTCGCGGGCGAGCACGGGCCGGTCCTTGCGGTGCTGGCGGCCAGCGATGGCAAGGTGCTCCTGCAGGCCATCGTCGCGGCCCTTCTCGCCTTCTTCGCGGGTATGGGGCTGGCAGCTTGGGTGCTACTCCGCCGGACGAAGGTTCTCGCCGAAGAGAACGAGGTGCTGGAGGAAAAGCTGGACAGCCTGAGCCTGGATCTGGAAACCACCAACCATGCCCTGGCGGAAGCGAAGGTCGCCCTGGCCAGCCAGAGCCTCCTGGACCCCCTCACCATGCTCCACAACCGCCGGTTCCTCTCGGTGGTCATCGACAACGACGTGGCCAAGACCCTGCGCGTCTACCGCGCCAATGGCCCCGAACTCCAGCCCAACCAGGACCTCGTCTTCTTCATGGTGGACTTGGACCACTTCAGCCGCATCAACGAGTACTACGGTCACCAGGTGGGAGACCAGGTGCTGCAGATGGGCTCGAAAATTCTGCGCGGCTCCTTCCGGGAGACCGATGCGATCATCCGCTGGGGGGGCGAGGAATTCCTGATCCTGGCGCGGAACACCTCCCGCGCCCAGGCCCCGGCCCTGGCGGAGCGCGTGCGTTCCCTCATGTCCATTCAGTCCCTGGTCCTCCAGAGCGGCGAGGTGGTGCGCTGGACCTGCTCCGTGGGATTCACCGCCTTCCCCTTCCAGCCGAAGGACCTCGCCTGGCTCACCTGGGACCGCGTCGTGGAGCTGGCGGACGCCTGCCTCGACATGGCCAAGCAATCGGGCCGGAATTCCTGGGTGGGCATCCAGGCCCGGCAGGGTCTGGACCGCGCCCAGCACGGCTCGCGGCTGCCCTGGGAGATCAAGAACCTCGCCGAGGAAGGCGTCCTGGATGTCTTTTCGAGCCGCAGGGATCCCTACGCCAAGACCATCCGCGTGGGAGTCAACCTGGGCTGATTCCCGCTCAGCGGTGATGCCCTTCCAGACTCGGCATCCTATGGCAGGGTCTCGCAAGAGCCCTACTTGAACGATCCATCCCAATACATATAGAGTGTGAGTCCTCAGCATGGAAGTCTGGCCGGGCAAGCCTTATCCACTGGGTGCCACGTGGGACGGCCAAGGAGTGAACTTTTCGCTCTTTTCGGAAAACGCCACGGGCGTGGAACTCTGCCTCTTTGACGCGAAGGGGCGCAACGAAATCGAGCGCATTCCATTCACGGAACAAACGGACCAGGTATGGCACATCTACCTGCGCCATGCCCGTCCGGGGCTTTGCTACGGGTATCGTGTGAACGGCCCGTTCGAGCCACACAAGGGCCACCGCTTCAATGCGAACAAACTGCTCCTGGATCCGTACGCCAAGGACATCATCCGGTCCATCACCTGGAACGATGCTCACTTCGGTTACCGCATCGGGCATCCCCAGGCGGATCTGTCCTTCGACCGGCGCGATAACGCCCCAGGCATGCTGCGGTGCCGCGTCATCGAACCGAGCTTCACCTGGGGTGATGATCACCGGCCGAACGTGCCCTGGCACGAAATGATCATCTACGAATTGCACGTCAAAGGCTTCACCCGCCGCCATCCTGGAGTCCCGCCGGAACTTCAGGGAACCTACGCGGGTCTCGCGACGGAACCTGTCATCGAGCACTTGAAGAGTCTTGGCATCACCACTGTGGAACTCCTGCCCGTGCACACGCACGCCGCCGAACGCCCGCTGCACGATCGGGGCCTCAGCAACTACTGGGGCTACAACACCATCGGATTCTTCGCACCGGATCCCCGGTTTTCCGCCACCGGGAGCATCACGGAATTCAAGACCATGGTGAAGACACTGCATTCCGAGGGCATCGAGGTGATCCTCGATGTCGTCTACAACCACACGGCGGAGGGCAACCACCTCGGTCCTACCCTCAGTTTCCGGGGCATCGACAACCTCTCCTACTACCACCTCACGCCCGAAGACCCTCGCTACTACATGGATTACACGGGGTGCGGCAACACTCTCAACATGCGCCATCCGCGGGTGCTGCAGCTCATCATGGATTCCCTGCGCTACTGGGCCATCGACATGCACGTGGACGGGTTCCGCTTCGACCTCGCCTCGGCCCTCGCCCGGGAGCTGCACGAAGTCAACCGGCTGGGCGCCTTCTTCGACATCATTCACCAGGACCCGGTGCTCTCCCAGATGAAACTGATCGCCGAGCCCTGGGACCTCGGGGATGGTGGATACCAGGTGGGCAACTTCCCCGTGGGCTGGGCGGAGTGGAACGATCGCTACCGCGACGCGATGCGCGCCTACTGGAAGGGCGACGGCGGACTCATCGGCGAGCTGGCCTACCGGCTCACGGGCTCGAGCGATCTCTACGCGAACAGCGGCCGCCGCCCCTATGCCAGCATCAATTTCATTACCGCCCACGATGGCTTCACGCTCGAGGACCTCGTGTCCTACAACGAGAAGCACAACGAAGCCAACGGAGAAGACAACCGGGACGGCTCCGACAACAACCTGAGCTGGAACTGCGGCCAGGAGGGGGCTTCCAGCGATCCCGAGATCCGGGCCCTGCGTTCCCGCCAGAAGCGGAATCTCATCGCCTCGCTCCTGCTGTCCCAGGGGGTTCCGATGCTCGTGGCTGGCGACGACTTCGGCCGCACCCAGAATGGCAACAACAACGCCTATTGCCAGGATACCGAGATCAGCTGGGTCGATTGGAACCTGGGCGAGGAAGCCATCCGGTTTCTCGCCTTCGTCCAGCGGCTGGTGCGCTTGAGGAAGGAACACCCGCTGTTCGGGCGGCGCAAGTTCTTCCAAGGCCGTTCCATCCGCGGCACGGGCGTGAAGGACATCCTGTGGCTCAATCCCGATGGCCTCGAAATGACCGACGACGAATGGGACCTGACCTACGCGCGGTGTCTGGGCATGTTCATTTCCGGCGAGGAACTGGACGAGCGGGACCGGCGCAACCGGCCCGTCAAGGACAACACCTTCCTGCTACTCGTCAACGCCCACCACGAGCGCATCCCCTTCAAACTTCCCAGCGTCGGCGGCTCCCTGAAGTGGGTCGCCACGCTGGACACAGCGCGGGAGGGCAACCTCATGCCGGGAGTCCTGTTCAAGGCGGGACGGCCCTATCCCCTGGAGGGCCGATCCCTCGTGCTGCTCAAGCAAGCGCTCAAGGCCCGGCCATGAAACGCAGCCACGCCATGCCCTTCGGAACGGTCCTGCGCGCCGGCGGCGGCGTGGATTTCAGGCTCTGGGCGCCCGGCGCTCACGCCGTTTCGCTCCTCCTCGAAGATTCCGGCACGATGCTCGTGCCCATGCAAGCTTCCCGGGATGGATGGTTCGAAGTCGCGTGCGCGCAAGCGCACACAGGCAGCCGCTATCGCTTCGAAGTGGATGGGAGCATGCACGTGCCCGATCCCGCTTCCCGTTTCAATCCCCAGGGGGTGCATGGACCGAGCGAAGTGTGCGATCCCCTCGGATTCTCCTGGAGCGATGCTCCCTGGACGGGACGCCCCTGGTCCGAGGCGGTGATCTACGAGCTGCACGTGGGCACCTTCACGCCGCAAGGCACGTTCGCGGGCGTCGAGGAGCGCCTGGATTATCTTCAGAGCCTGGGTGTCACGGCCCTCGAACTCATGCCCATCGCGGCCTTCCCCGGGAGCAGGAACTGGGGCTACGACGGCGTGCTGCCCTATGCGCCGGCCTCGGTCTACGGGCGCCCGGAGGACCTGAAGCGCCTCGTGGAGAGTGCGCACCAGCGGGGGCTCATGGTGCTGCTGGACGTGGTCTACAACCACTTCGGTCCGGACGGAAATTATCTCCATGCCTACGCACCCCCCTTCTTCTCCAGAAAACACCCGACCCCCTGGGGCGAAGCGATCGGGTTCGATGGGCCCCGGAGCCGCACGGTGCGGGACTTCTTCCTCCACAACGCGCTCTATTGGCTCGAGGAATTCCACCTGGACGGCCTGCGCCTGGATTCCGTTCACACCATCCATGACGAAAGCCGGCCCCATTTCCTCGAGGAGCTCGCCACGGCCGTCTCCGCAGGCCCCGGCAGGATGCAGCCGGTGCATCTCGTGCTCGAGAACGACCGCAACGAAGCCCGCCGCCTCGCGCGACATCCGCACGACCAGGGCTGTTTCACGGCCCAATGGAACGACGACTTCCATCACGCGCTGCATCTGCTCACCACGGGCGAAGCCGACGGCTACTATGCGGATTACGCAGAGGACCCCGCGGCCCACCTTGGCCGCGCGCTCACGGAGGGCTTCTCCTACCAGGGCCAGGCGTCCGCCTTCCGGAAAGGCGCACCACGCGGAGAGCCCAGCGCCGGGCTTCCCCTCGGAGCCTTCCTGAACTTCCTGCAGACCCACGACCAGGTGGGGAACCGAGCCCTGGGCGAACGCCTCACTCTCCTCGCTTCGCCGGAGGCCCTGCGCATGGCCACGGCCATACTGCTGCTCGCGCCTTCTCCGCCATTGCTGTTCATGGGCCAGGAGTTCGGCGAGGTCCGGCCCTTCGCCTACTTCTGCGATTTTCCCGACGAGCTGTCTGAGGCTGTTCGCAAGGGCCGCTCCAACGAATTCTCCAGCTTCACCGCCTTCTCCGATCCAGGTGCCACGGTCCACATTCCCGATCCCTGCGCCGAAGAGACCTTCACGCTTTCCAGGTTGGACTGGCAGGCACTTGCCCTGCCCACGCATCGCGAATGGCTGGCGCTCCATCGTGCCTTGCTGACGCTGCGGCGGCGGGAGATCGTACCGCGGCTGCGGGACGGAACCGGCAAGCCATGCGCCGCCTCACGACTGGGCCGCTCCGGCCTCGCCTGTTCCTGGATGCTCGGCGACGGCAGCCGTCTCGAACTCCTCGCGAATCCGGGGCCCGAGGCTTGTCCCTGCCCAGCGATCCCTGTGGGCAGGCTGATTTTCGCCACACCGGAGGAACCTCATCCCGGAGATCCGCTCCTCCCCTGGGCCGCCTGGTGGTTCCTGGCATCCGCGCGAGGCACGGCATGAATCCTCTGGAACGCCTATGCTCCCTGCGCGGCATCCAGTCCGATTACGTGGATATCCGGGGCGAGACGCAGGCCTGCTCCGACGATACCCGCCGGTCACTCCTGCGCTCCATGCGGATCCCGGCGGCCACGGATGCGGAGGTGAGCGAATCCCTCGAAGCCTGGGAAGCGGATCTGGTCGCGCGCATGATCCCGCCGGTCTTCGTGATCCAGGAAGATGCCGATCCCATCGAGGTCCCGCTCTGGTTTGCGGAGGCGCTGGCCGCCCAGCCCTGTCGCTGGCGGTTGACGCTGGAATCCGGAGAGGAGCTGGTGGAGGATTTCCGGCCCTCGGCGCTGCACAGCTTCGGACAGATCCGCGTGCAGGGAGTGCGCTACCTGCGCTACGGCCTGCAGCTGCCCGTGGCGCCCCGCTCCGGCTACCACAGCCTGACCATCCAGGGCGCGGGAAGGGAAGATGCGTCACGCCTCGTCGTCACACCACGTCGCTGTTTCCAGGCCGCATCCCTCGAGGAGGGCGGCCGGGCCTGGGGCCTCGCCACGCAGCTCTACGCGGTGCGCTCTCGGCGGAACTGGGGCATGGGCGATTTCACGGACCTGCGCGCCCTGGCTGGATTCACGGCGAAATCCGGCGGGGATCTTCTCGGAATCAACCCCCTCCATGCCCTGTTTCCCCATGACCCCGGCAAGGCCAGTCCTTACGGTCCTTCGAGCCGCCGCCACACGAACCTCCTCTACCTGGATGTGGAAACGCTCGCGGATTTCGCGGAATGCGGGGAGGCGCGCGCCATGGTCCATTCGGGGGAATTCCAGGCCGTGCTGCGGGCTTTGCGCGCGGCGGAACTGGTGGACTACAACGGTGTCGCGAGAGCGAAGTTCGCCGTGCTGGAGCTGCTCCATCGCCACTTTCTCGAGCATCATCGCGCGCTCAATACTGAACGCGGACAAGCCTTCGAAAGCCATCGCCGGCAGGGGGGGAAGGAACTGGAGGGCCTGGCTCGCTTTCAGGCGCTCCAGGAGCACTTCCACCGGGAGAGCGAAGGTGTGAACGGATGGCTGGAATGGCCCAAGGCGTTCCAGGATCCGCATTCGCCCGAAGTGGAGTCCTACGCGCGCGCCCACGCGGAGCGCATCTCGTTCTGGGAATACCTGCACTGGCAGGCGGATCTCCAGCTCGCCTCGGCCATGGAGGGTGCGCGGGCTCTGGCGCTGGGGCTCTACGGCGACCTGGCCACCGGCGTGGACCGCGGCGGAGCGGAAACCTGGCTGCACCAGGAGCATTACGCGCTCGGCGCGAGTGTCGGCGCGCCACCGGACGACTTCAACTTCCGGGGGCAGGACTGGGGTCTCCCACCCATGATCCCCCACCGCTTGATGGAGGCAGCCTTCGAGCCCTTCATCGCCGCCCTGCGCGCCGGTATGCGCTATGCCGGCGCGCTGCGGATCGATCATGTGATGGGCCTCATGCGGCTCTTCTGGGTGCCGGAAGGAGGCCAACCCTCGGCCGGTACCTACGTCGCCTATCCGCACCAGGACCTCCTCGCCATCCTGGCCCTCGAGAGCCAGCGTCACCAGTGCCTGGTCATCGGCGAGGACCTGGGCACCGTGCCGGATGTGGTGCGCGCGGCCAACCAGGAATGGGGCATCCTGTCCTGCCATCCGCTCTACTTCGAGCGCTCCGCTGGGGACGGCTCCTTCAAGGCCCCGGCCGACTATCCCAGGGAAGCCCTGGTGTCCGTGGGGACCCACGACCTGCCCACGCTCCACGGCTACTGGCAAGGCCGCGATCTGGTGCTACGCAGCACGCTGGGTCTCTACCCCTCGGAGACTGAGCGGCAACAGCGTATGGTGGAGCGCGCGCGAGACCAGGCCCAGATGCGGGTGGCCCTGGAGCGGGAGGGGCTTCTGGCCGGCGGGACGGCCCTCGGAGAAGACGTCCGCAGCACCATGGATGCGGAGCTGACGCGCCTGGTGCACACCTACCTGGCCCACACGCCTTCGAAGATCTTCATCGCCCAGGTGGAGGACATCCTCGAACAGGTTGAGCAGGTGAACCTGCCCGGCAGCCACGGCTGGCAGCATCCCAACTGGCGCCGCAAGCTCTCCCTGGACCTGGAGGAATGGGAGGCGGACCCGCGCTTCGCGGCCCTCGCTGCGTCGGTCCAGGATCGCAAGCGTCCGGCGCCCTTCCGCACAGATCCAGCGGAACCCTCCGCCGAACCGTGGATTCCCCGGGCCACCTATCGCCTCCAGCTGAACCGCGATTTCACGCTGCCGCAAGCCACCGCCCTGGTCCCATACCTCCACGCCTTGGGCGTGAGCCATGTCTACACATCGCCCCTCCTGAAGGCGCGATCCGGGAGTCTCCACGGGTACGACATCGTCGATCACGGTTGCCTGAATCCAGAAATCGGAACCCCGGCGGATTTCCAGATCTTCGTGGAGGCCCTGCACAAGTGCGGCATGGGCCTGATCGTGGACACCGTCCCGAACCACATGGCGGTGCTAGGCTGCGAGAACGAGTGGTGGCAGGACGTCCTGGAGAACGGTCTCGCCTCGAGGTTCGCCAGCTTCTTCGACATCGACTGGCGACCCCTCAAAGAGGAACTTCACGGCAAGGTCCTGCTCCCCGTGCTCCGGGTCCCCTACGGGCAGGCGCTGGCCTCCGGGGAACTGAACGTGGATTTCGATGAAACACGGGGCCAATTCCACGTGGCCTGCCACGGGCAGCGCTTCCTCACCGACCCTCGCGAATACCCCGGGATCCTGCTGTCCGGGATCGAGCAGCTCGCGGCACGGCTTGGGAAAACATCCGACCATCTGCAGGAACTGGAGAGCGTGGCTGCGGCCTTCGGGCATCTTCCTCCGCGGGACCGGAGAACCCCCGAGGCCGTCGAGGAGCGGGCCCGGGACAAAGAGGTCCACAAGCGGCGTCTCGCGGCCCTGTGCGAACGCTCCGAGGACATCCGGCTGTTCATCGGGGAAAACCTGCGCCATTTCAATGGAACTCCTGGAGATTTGCAGAGCCGCGAGCCGCTCCACACATTGCTCCAAGCCCAGGCTTTCCGGCTTGCCCACTGGTGGGTCGCCACGGACGAGATCAACTACCGCCGCTTCTTCGACCTGAACGATCTCGCGAGCCTCCGGGTGGAACTGGAGCCCGTCTTCGACGCCACGCACCCCTGGCTGCTGGAGCAGACCCGGCTGGGTCGCATCGACGGCTTCCGGGTCGATCATCCGGACGGGCTCCACGATCCCCTGGCCTATTTCCAGCGTCTGCAGAGCCGCGCCACGGCAGCGGCCCATGGAAGGCCGCCGTACCTGGTCGCCGAGAAGATCCTGTCGAAGCACGAGCGGTTGCCGGCGGAGTGGCCTGTGCACGGCGACACGGGCTACAGTTTTGCGAACGAGGCCATCGGGCTGTTCGTGGACGCCGAGTCCGAACCGGAGATGGATCGCATCTACGCCGCCTTCACGGGCCGGACCCTCCCCTTCGAGGAGACCCTCTACCAATGCAAGTCCGTGATCATCCGGACCTCCATGGCGAGCGAGCTGAACGTGCTCACTGCCGCCATCTCCGGCATCGCGCTCGCGGACGTGCTGACCCGCGATTTCACCATCGGCAATCTGCGGGACGCGCTGATGGAGATAGTGGCGTGCTTCCCGGTCTACCGCACCTACATCACGCCCGGCCATGTCGCGGACCAGGACCGTCACCAGCTCGAGTGGGCCGTGGCCGCCGCGAAGAAGCGCAACCCCTGGCTGGATGACACGGTGTTCGACTTTATCGCGGAAGTGCTGAGCACTCGCATCGCCACGGGCCATGCCCAGGACTACGTGGACCGCGTGCACGCCTTCGCCATGAAGTTCCAGCAGTATACCGCGCCAGTCATGGCCAAGGGGCTGGAGGACACCTGCTTCTATCGCTACAACCGGCTGATCTCCCTGAACGACGTCGGCAGCGATCCTCGGGTGTTTGGCACGACATCGGCCGCCTTCCATCATCAGAATGCGGAGCGGGCCCGGCACTGGCCCGGGACGATGCTCGCGACGTCCACCCACGACAGCAAGCGCTCGGAGGATGCCCGCCTGCGCATCCATGCGCTCTCCGAGATGCCGGAGGCGTGGGAGCAGTCGCTCCAGAAATGGGCGCGCCTGAACTTCGGCAAGAAGACCGAAGTGGATGGCGAGCTGGCACCTTCCGCCAACGACGAGTATTTCCTCTATCAGACCCTGCTCGGGGCCTGGCCTTCCGATCCCCTCACGGAGGAATCCATTGAACCCTTCCGCCAGCGGATCGAGGACTCCATGCTCAAGGCTATCCGCGAGGCCAAAGAGCGGACGAGCTGGATCCATCCCAAACCGCCCTATGAAAAGGCGGTGGCTTCGTTCGTCTCCGCCATCCTGAGCCACCCCGGCCGGAATCCCTTCCTCATCGATCTGAGCGCGCTGGCGAAGCGGGTATCGCGCACGGCCCTGCTCAGCAGCCTCTCCCTGGTCCTGATCAAATGCACATCACCAGGCGTGCCTGACTTTTTCCAGGGGAACGAGCTGTTGCAGCCTCGCCTCGTGGACCCCGACAACCGCAGGGCCGTGGATTTCGAGCTGCGCCGGCACAGGCTCGCGGAGTTCCGCCGGATGGAGCTGGCTCCCGCGACGGACTGGGGGGAAGCGGCCCGAGCGTTCCTGGACCGTGTCGATGACGGAAGCGCGAAACTGTACGTGGTCTGGCGCACCCTGCGCTGCCGCTCGGAACACCCGGAGCTGTTCCAGAAAGGGAGCTACCTCCCCTCGCGCTGCGAAGGTCCGCTGGCGGGCCACCTCTGTGCCTACGCGCGGCAGTGGAACGGTTGGACCCTGCTCGCCGTCGCGTCCCGGCTGTTCGACAAGCTTCCTTCCGGGAATCCCGTGGGCACCATGTGGAGCGCGAGTCGTTTTGAAGTTCCCACCGAGGGGATTTATTGGAATGTCATGACACGGGAGTCGCTGCGGACACGTTCGGAGGACGGCCAGCACTGGATCGCAGCAGAGGAGGCCCTGGCCCGGTTCCCCGTGGCGTTACTGCTGTCTCATCCGGAGGATCCAACTCGGAACCCTGCTATGGAATAAGCCCCGCGATGGGAAATCTAAGGGTGGATGGAGCTGCCATGGAACCCAATGAAAATCAGCAGCCGTTCCTGTTCCGGGATTGCGTCCTATCGGCCTTCTCGACGGGTTTGCGCGCGCAGAACATCCGCGAACTCCGCGACAAGCTCACCGTCGTCAGCGCCGACAGCATCTACTACCACTTCTGGGGCAGCCGCCTCGCCACGCGGTTCGAGCACCCGGAATACCACAACGATTTCGCGGGCTGGGTGCACCACAGCCTCCACGACCATATCCTCGGAGAACGCCTGGGGATCATTGATCCCACGGATTTCGAGGATCTTGAGCGGTTGCGGCACGAGCTCGTGGAGATCATCGAGCAGCGCCTGGACGAAGTGGAGACCGTCGCCTGGTCGAAGCCCGACGATCAGTTCCAATTCGTGCGCTCCCGCATAATCGTGTTCGACACGCCCCACCACATCTCGCATCCGAGCGAGCTGCCGCAGGTGCTGCCGACGCTGTCCTTGAGCAGCGTCTTCTACCACTTCATCGACGCCCGCATGCGGCTGCCGGAATCCACCGACGACTTCAGGGCCTGGCTCCACGGCTACGGAGAAGAGTTCCGCGAGCTCATGGACATGCTCGCAAACCTGGATCCGTACTTCCTCCCGCTCCTGGAGCTCAGGCAGACGCTGGTCGCCAAGACCACGGCCTTCTTCGAGAGCCATTCTCTCGTCACGGTGTGAACATGGAAGAGTCCGTTGTTTCCCAGCCCGATGTGGCGCTCGCCGAGTACGAACGGATCGTCGGATCCGAGGTCATCGAACAGCTGTTTCAGCTCGCCAAGCCGCTGAGGGGCAAGCGCATCGTGCACGTCAACTCCACGCGCACCGGTGGCGGTGTGGCCGAGATCCTGACGAAGATGGTGCCGTTCACGAGAGCCCTCGGCATCGACGCCTCGTGGGAAGTGATCGCAGGCCGGAACGAGTTCTACCAGTGCACCAAGTCCTTCCACAATGCCCTCCAGGGCAATCACGTCACCATTCCCACCGCCCAGCTCAAGGTGTTCGAAGAGGTGAACGCCATCAACGCCGAACTGCTGCGTCCCGTCCTGAACGATGCGGACGTCGTCATCATCCACGATCCCCAGCCGGCCCCGCTCATCACGCAATTCCCCAACCGCCGGGGACGGTGGATCTGGCGCTGCCACATCGATGTGAGCAAGCCCTACCGGCACGTGTGGCAGTACCTGCGAGTGTTCATCTCCAAATACGACGCCAGCGTCTTCTCCCTGGCGGCCTTCGCCCAACCCATGCCGCACCCCGTCTGCCTCATCGCACCCAGCATCGATCCGCTGTCCGCGAAGAACGCGGAACTCAGCGCCGAAGAAATCAACGGCATCCACAGGCAGCTGGGCCTCGATCCCGCGCGCCGGACGATCCTCCAGGTCTCCCGTTTCGATCGCTTCAAGGACCCCGTGGGCGTCGTGGAGGCTTACCGGCTGGCCAAGCGCTTTGCGCCGGATCTCCAGCTCATCCTGGCGGGCGGAGGCGCCACGGATGATCCCGAAGGAGCGGCTGTCCTGAACGAAGTCCACACCGCCGCCGCCGAGGATCCGGATATCCACGTTCTGGAGCTGCCCGCCGACGCGCACCGGACCATCAACGCACTGCAACGAACCGCCGATATCGTCCTGCAGAAATCCACGCGGGAAGGCTTCGGCCTCACCGTGACCGAGGCCCTGTGGAAGGGCAAGCCCGTCATCGGCGGCAACACCGGCGGCATCCGCCTGCAGGTGATCGATCACCACACGGGGTTCCTCGTGAACACACCGGAGGGCGCGGCCCACCGCATCCGCTACCTCCTCCACCACCGCGACAAGGCCGAGGAAATGGGCCGGAAGGGACGTGAATTCGTCCGGGTGAATTTCCTCCTCACCCGGCATCTCTGCGACTACCTATCCCTGATACTTCTTCTGGAATCGGGGGATTCGAACCGAGTCGAGCTCCGCCGCATCGCGTGAGCCGCAGAACCTCGACTACTCGGCTCCGCTGAGCAGCACCACGACCGTGTCGCCCCGCTTGATGGTGGTCACCGTCATGGCGATGGAATTTGAGCGGCTCGGAACGTGCCGCCTCAGCGTGGCGGGCACCAACACCTGAGGTTCGCCGGTTTCGAAGGTGGCCATCACCGAACGCCTGAGCGCGCAGGAGGCACAGTGAACGGTTTTCCCGCAACCACCGGGAAGATGCGAGTATACGCACTCGAAAACTTCTCCTCCCCATCGGTGGTGGACGAAGGGCTGGCGTGATCCGGGGCATGAAGGCGTATGGGCCTGCTCCACGGCAGACCCGATCGAGGCAGATAGCGAAACCGGAGAGCCTTTCTCCGCCACGGTCCTCATCTCAGAAATACCATTTCCTGGCTTGCCCATCGGTACGCGGGGGAAAGGCTCAAATCCCTGCGCGTCAGTCACCATGGGGCTTGTATAAAAACAAACCATGGCAAAGCCTTTCCAAATGAGTTGTTCGCATTCTGCTCCAAAGGGAGCTCGGCTTAGATGCGCCGATTCAGCGTTCAACCACCCATGCCACCCGGGCCAGGGCCACTGAACAACCCAGCCGCCTGAACTGCCGCAGCCACCGCTCCTGTTCCGGACGCAGGGCATCGCCAGGGCCTTTCACCTCCCAGAGGGCCCACTCGCGGGAACCGGGCTTGTACAGGAAGAGATCGGGGAATCCGCTGGAGAAGGCGCGGGGGTTGACGGCCATGGTGCCCAGGATGGAAGCCATCACTGGCGACGGCACGTGCTCCACCGCGGCTTGGAGCATCGCCCGGTCCAGGTGGCGCCAGGAGAGGAACGCGCTCGCCACGCCCCATTTCGCATTGGCGGTTTCCAGCACTCGCCGCACGAGATAGGCATGATCCTCGATCATCGCCAGGCGCGCGCGGATGGCGATCTCCCTTCGAGTGAAGAAATCAGGGGTGGCGATATCCATGGGCGCGTTCTGGAAGGTGTGCACGAAGGCCCCCGGCACCGGCGCGAAGAGTTCTTCCCAGAAGACCAGCCCGAACAGGGCGTTCCAGAGGAGATTCTCCGCGAAGAAGCCCGCCCAGCCCAGCTCCCTTGCGGCCTCCAGCACCGCCATCTCCACGGAATCCTGCCTGGGCAGAGCAAAGCGGAGGATGGGAGCCGGTGGTGCCTCGGGATGGCTTTGGGTCCACCGCGCGGCCTCGGGCTCGCGCTTTCCCTGGCGTTTCAGGAAGACCCGCGCGAAGCGCTCCTCGCTGGGGTCCAGAGGCGCCGCCGCCATCTGGATGGCCATGGCGCAGGCCCGAGAGGGATCCTGGGTGATCCGTGCGAGCCGCTCCCGGGCTGGCGGCAGCTGGCTCAGGGCGTAGCACCGCGAGGCACGGCCGAAGTCCTCCATCCGTTCCCATTCCCTCCCCACGTCGTTGAGCAGGCGGTGGTACCGGCGCTGCTGGCGGATGCCGGGATGGGGTTCCATGGCCAGGACCTGATCCGTGAGAAGGCCCATGGATTCGGCGTTTCCGGCCAGCTTTGCCTCCTCGAATTGCTCCCGGATCGAACGCATGGACCTCAGGAAGTCGATGTCATGCCTGGTCTGGAACAGGCGCGCCGAGGTATCTACCGCATAATTCTCGTAGTGGATCCGGCCGATATCGGCCAGCACGAAATCGGACAGATCCTGGTCACTGTTGCCGAAGAACATGAAACTCACGAGCTCCCAAAGCTCCTCGTGGAGCGGTCTCAGGAAGTGGTAGCGCAACCGCAAATCGGCAGTGAGTGCATCGGCAGAGGTTCTTTCTACCCAGAGCTGGAGCAACGCCTCCCGTCGCAGGGCTTTCGGGAATTCTATTCCGCAGCGCTCCAACCCCTCCGCGATTTCATCTCGCTTCAGCAGGGCGACCATGTCCGTAAGGCTCGCCTCGGTTTCGCAGAAACCCTGATGGCACAGAATCTCGGAACTCTTGGGAAGGTCTTCGATCTCGGCGTAACTGAGTCCATCCTCTCGGAACCAGGGCCCTTTCCGCATGAGCATGCGGACGTAGAGGCGGCGGGCGTTCAAGGGCAGGGCGAGGAACTGATCCACCAGCTGCGATTCCTCTGGGCGCAGCAGGTCTTCGTAGCGGGCGCTCGCCTCGCGGAGCATCGTCTCGAAATTGATCAGGTAGTACCCGGCGGGAAGCCGCGCGTTTTCGCTCATGGCGCGGCTTCCCAGAACCGGCGTACATCCGCGAGGATGCTCGCGGAGACGCCCTCCTTCGGCGAACTTTGGAACCATTCCTCCGGAAAGCACTGCGCGTATGAGTCTTCGAGAAAGCGGCCATCCAGGAAGACGATGAGCCCCCGGTCTTCGGGGCTGCGGATCACGCGGCCAGCGGCCTGAACGGCCTTGGCCATGGCGGGGAAGGTGTAGGCATAGTGCTCTCCGGAGCCGAAGCGGCGATCGAAATGCTCCTTGACCAGCTTCCGTTCCAGGTCGAAGGGTGGCAAGGGAGGACCCACGACGATGCAGCCGATGAGCGCTTCTCCGGGCAGATCGACGCCTTCGGAAAGGGAACCCCCCTGCACCGCCAGCACCACTTGCCCTCGCTCGCGCCTCAACCCACCCAGCAGTCCCGCAAGGTCGTCCGCCGATGCCTGCCGGGGCTGGGCCAGGATCTGGAATCCCGGAAGATCCAACAGAGGTCGCGTTTTCTCGAGGAAATCGAAGCTCGGGAAGAAGATGAGGTAGTTGCCGAAGCGCAGAGGCAGCACCCGCGAAATGAATTCCGCCACGCGGGGAATCTCCGTCTCGCGCCTACGGAACAGCGTGGAGATCTGCGGTACCACGAGCGTTAGCCGATGGGCATCAGGAAAGGGCGATGGCACTTCTTCCCGCAAACTCTCCGAAAGACCCGAGAGGCGTTCGTAGAAATCAAAGGGTTTCAAGGTGCCCGAGAAGAGCACCGCGTTGGCCAAGCCCTTCATGCGCTCCGCCAAGTATTCCGAGGCCTCCGGGCAGGTGATCTGGAGGCGGCCTGGCGGAATCCACGTCACCAGGCGGGCATCGGGCAAGACATCGCAGAACTCGGACCAGGTACGGAAGAGCTGGATGAGGGGATGGCTTGAGGAAAGTGGTGTGCCCTCTCCGGCGGCCTTGGCCACCATCTTGCGGATCCGGAATGTTTCCGTCTGGAAGGGTTCGGGATCCACCTCCACGCGGCGATGGTCGCCTTCCCACGGGCGCAGAAGCTTCAGGCAGCGGCCGATCTGCCGCGACACCTGACTGCGCAGTGCCGCCGCTTTCGGTCCGCGCCAAGTCTTGCGAAGGGCTGCGATCTCGGCCGCATCCAGGGCTGGCGAGAACCAGTCGGCGGCGCGGGATGGCAGGTTGTGAGCCTCGTCGAAGAGCACGAGGTTGCGCGCGCTCTCCTCCGGCGTGCCGAAGAAGCGATGCACCGTGGACGATGGCGACAGGACGTAGTTGTAGTCGCCGATGACCACGTCCGCGTTCCGTGCCGCGTCCAGACTCAGCTCGAAGGGGCAGAGCTCGAAGCGGTCCGCCACCTCGCGGATGGTCCCACCATCCGCGCAGCCGGCCTCCATGAGGATCGTCAGCGCGTCCGAGGCCTTCAGCCGGTCGTAGTAGCCCAGTGCCCGTGGGCAAGTGTCCGGCGCACAGTGGACCTCGTCCTGGGGACAGACCCGCTCCTTGGCGCGGAGGGTCACGGAGCGCACGGGATGCCCCTGTTCCCTCAGCAAGCGCACGAAAGTCTCGGCAGCCGCGTGCTGGCTGTTGCGGGGCGTGGCGTAGAACACGCGCCAGTCCTCCGCGAGGGCCTTCCTCAACGCCGGGAACAGGATCGCGGCTGTCTTGCCCAATCCCGTGGGAGCCTGCACCAGCAAGGGTTTCCGGGCTTCCACCGCCTGCTCGGTGAGCGCGATCAAGCGCTCCTGGCCCGGCCGGAGATCCTGGAAGGGAAACGCGAGTTGGCCGCCGAGGTTCCTCCGTTCCTCGGCACGGGCCACGGCTCGCAGATGGTTCTCATGGAAGGCCTGGAGTTGAGCCTCGACCCATTTCGAAAACGATTCCGGATCGAAGGCGAGTGGAACCACCGTCTCTTTTTCGTCCAGAAGCGAGATCACGCGCAGGCGGCAGGCCACGGGCTCGCCCGTCTGCCGCCACTGGAACCATGCGTACATCCGCGCCTGTTGAGCGAACACGTGCATCTCGTCGGCTTCCAAGTCCCGCAACAACGCACCAGCCTGGTAGCTGGTCTTGATCTCCTCCGCCAGCCATGGCGAGGCAAACAACACATCCATGCGCCCGCGGACGCGACAAGCGAAACCTTCGCGCTCCAGAAGGCACTGGATCGGCACCTCGCTGCGTACCTCCGGGCTCTCGCGCGCCAGGCGCTTCTGCACGCGGGCGTGCAGGCGCGTCCCCTGGGCCATGGCGTCCTCCTCCAGGCGGAAGGAGAGGGACGCATCCAGGCTCCCCGAAGGTTCCAGGGGCGTGACGAAGGCGGTGACGGAGAGGGAGATTTCCATTTAGCCGGAGATCTCCAGATCGTCGAACAAAGGCGAGGCTTCCTCGGCCGCGCGGGACGGCTTCGGTTGCGGGAATGCCTCCTCGTCGCCGGGCCGCACGAGGGTTCCCACGCGCACGCCCAGGAGCCGGAGCTTGCGATCGAAGACCACGCGCTTGAGGCAGGTCCGCGCGGCCTCGATGATGACAAGGGGATCCGCGGTGGCAACATCCAGCGTCACATCGCGGGTCACGATCTTGAAATCCTCGAAGCGAAGCTTGACGCCGATGCTCTTGCCCTTGCAATCCTTCCGCGCCAGGTCGCGCCCCACGCGCTCGCAGAGGTCCATGAGGATCTTCGAAAGGGCCTGGCGGTCTGTTCTTGGATGCAGATCTCGCTCGAAGGTGGTCTCGGTGCTCACGGACTTGCACTCGCGATAGGTCACCACCGGGCTGTCGTCGATGCCCTGCGCGGCCTCAGCCATCCAGGCGCCATAACTCTTGCCGAAATGCTGGATGAGGAAGGCGGGTTCCGCGGCCGCGAGCTGGCCGATGGTGAGGATGCCCAGGGACTCCAGCTTCACACTGGCCTTGGGACCGATGCCGTTGATGGCGTTGGCGCGCAGGGGCCAGACGCGTACGGGCACGTCCTCCATGGCCAGCACTGTGAGCCCATCGGGCTTTTCCATCTCCGAGGCCAGCTTGGAGAGGAGCTTGTTGGGCGTGACACCAATGGAACAGGAGAGTCCCGTGGCGGCGTTGACGGCCGCCTTCAATCGTTGCGCTAATGCTCGTGTTTCGCCGGGAACGTCCGTCAGATCGATGTAGATCTCGTCGATGCCGCGGTCCTCGTAGATCGGCGCGATCTCCGCGACGGCGCCCTTGAAGAGCCGCGAGTACTTCACGTAGGCCTCGAAATCCGCGGGCAGCAGGATGGCGTCCGGCGCCAGCGCGGCGGCCTTCATCAGCCCCAGGCCCGAGCGCACGCCGAAGGCCCGGGCCTCATAGGTGGCCGTGGTGACGACGCCCCGCCCCGCGTACGAGCGCAGGCGCGCGAAGGCGCCATCCGTGATCACGCCCTTGGCGCGCCGCCCGCCCACCACCACGGGCTGCCCGCGCAGCTCCGGGTACTTGAGCAGCTCCACGGAAGCAAAGAAGGCATCCATGTCCAGGTGGGCGATGCGCCGCGGGCGTGGAGCAGAATCCATGGGCCTTCCAGTGATGACCCAGTATAGCGCATGGCGAAAATCAAGCGAAACCCTTGCGGCGCCCTAAGGAACGGGTCCCCAGGGATTTCCAAGCTGGATCGACTCAGCGCATGCCGTTCATGCGGCAAAAGACCTGGGACACCACCGAAGAAAGGAATTCCAGCTGAGGCTTCGTCCGCAGAATCGATTCACGACTGCGACAAAGGCCAGCACACCGGATCCGGGTGCCACCGCGTCCTTTGCGCTTCTGCATGCAGCGATAGGCCGTCTCGAAGTTCATGTCGCATCTCCCGGTCCAATCCATCTGCGTTATTGGATGGGGCAGACCAATTGGCTGTGACCGGTTCCGTTTCAACTCGCGCCCCAGAACAGTCCGGTCGGGGTGTTGGTAACATCTTGTAAGATCTTTTTCCAGTGACCCATGATGATCCTCATCGCTGATGACAGCGCGACCATGCGGCGGATCGTCATCCGCGCGCTCTCGGAGATGGGCGAGAAGGACACGGTCGAAGCCGAGAATGGCCATGCTGCCCTGGATGCCATTGCAAAGGGGGGCGTGGAATTCGTCATCACGGACTGGAACATGCCCGCAATGAACGGCCTCGATTTCGTGACTCAGCTCCGGGCCTCGAACACCAAGATCCCCGTCCTCATGGTCACCACCAATGCCTCCAATGTGGACGTCATCCAGGCTCTCAAGGCGGGAGTGAACAACTGCATCATCAAACCGTTCACGCCTGAGACCATGAAGGAGAAGATCAAGGCGATGTTTTCCGAGTGAGGGTATTTCCAGCGAGGGCTTTTCTCCGGTCACATCCGTCGCTGAGGTTTACCTGAATAAGGAGTGTGTTCAGCGGGTCGATAAGCCTGAGGTAAGCTTTGCTCCCGTCCACAAGGAGCACCGGCAGACCACGATTCGGGAACGGTTGGAGGCCCCATGAGCGCGCCGCGGGTACTGGTGGTGGACGATGACATCGTCAACATGTCCGTTCTGACGAAAATCCTCCGCAACAAGCAGTTCGATACCGAGTCGGCGCACGATGGCAGGGAAGCCATGTCCATGCTGCTGGAGGACCCCGAGGGGTTCGATGTCGTCCTCTGGACCGGATCATGCCCCGCATGGATGACATGAAAGTGTTGCAGCAGATCAAGGCGACTCCCCCCCTCCAGTCCCTTCCCGTGATCATGCAGACGGCCATGGGGGGTGTGGCCGAGATCATGGCCGGGCTCAACGTGGGAGCTTTCTACTACCTCACCAAGCCCTTGAACCACAAACTGGTGATGGCGGTGGTCCGCACAGCGGTTGAGGATCACGCGCGCGAGATCGTGCTTTCGATAACCATGGCCGTGGCATTCTGCTGGCCAAGACCCAAGCCTTCGACTCGATCGCCTACCAAGGGAACGGTAATCACGTCGTCATGGAAATCCGGCTCTGAGGTTTTGGCATAAGGAGCTGTAGCGAACTAACCTGTGCTTTTCTGGTTAGTTCGCTACAGCTCCTTATGCCGCTGGCAGCTTCGGTTCGTTCAGGCTATTTGTGCACAGCGGCTTATGCCCTACCGCTTCCCGGTGTAGGCTCCAGCCAGCAGAAGCCCCGTGCCTGCGAGCACGAGTACCCAGCCGACGGGCGCGGGCACGTCGATCTTCTCCCGGGTGCGGGCGCTGGCCTCGAAGGGCCCGAGGTGCGCTGTGCGCAGCTTCAGGTAGGGGATTCCTTCCTCGGGCAGCGAATAGGCGCCCAGGAAGAACAACCCCAGACCGGCGAGCAGGAACAGGAACTTGAGCATGGCGGCATTATGGCAAGGCCAGTGGTTCTGGGCAATGCGCTTCCGGCAATGCCCTACTGGAATTTCTGCCAGGCGGAAATGACCTTGGCCTCGTGGGTGCCGTCCCCCGCCAGGGCCGTGCGCGTGGAGTCCGTCCAGTAGCTCGGAATGGCCACAGTATCGGTGTAGTAACCAGCGGTGTAGACGTGGACGTCGGATACGGCGATGGCGAAGGCCTCCCCATTGTGCGTGCCATCCCCAAGATCCGTGGGTGAGGCCGTGCCTTGGACCCAATAGGCAGGATGCGTCAGCGACCCGTCATAGTAGGATCCAGCGAAATACAGAGTGCTGCCAAACATCGTCATCGCGTAGATGGACGCGGTGTGGCTGCTGTCGAAACCCGCAAAGTCCGTGTTGGTGGGAGCAGCAGGGGAAAGGGACAAATCGCTGGTCCAGAAGGTCGGGATCTGAGTGGTGCCATTGTTGTACCACCCGCCCGCATACAGGAATCCGCTGGACAAGACTATGGAGGTGGCTACGGAGCTGGTGGCGCCCGTAACCGGCAGGTTTGTTTGGGTATTCGAAGAGTCCACGGTCCAGTAGCAGGCGCTGTTCTTGGTTCCGTCGTTGTAGTAGCCAGCGGCGTACACCGTGGTTCCGGATACGGCCACAGCCAACGCATAACCCAAGCTGGTGCCGTTGTTCAGGTCGGTGCGCACGGGATTCGACGAGGCCAGCGAGGGGGTAGCCGTCCAGAGGCAGGGCTTGTCACTTCCCGAGGAGGTGTAGTACCCGACGGCGTAGACGTTGGAACCACTGATAGCGATGGCCAGGGCGTAGGCGGAGTTGGTCGTGTCGCCGCCCTGGTTCAGGTCGTAGCGAGTCAAGGTTCCTGCAGAAGTCACGGTCCAGAAGCAGGGAACCGTGATGGTGCCGTTGTCGTAGTACCCGACCGTGTAGATCGTGCCAGCGCTGGTCGTCACGGTGGGGGAGAAGGCTTTCGCGTCGTGAGTGCCATCCCCCGTCAGATCCTTCGACGCCGTTCCCGTCCAGTACCGGGGAATGGTCTTAACTCCATCGCTGTAGTAGCCCGCAAATGAGATGGACGCACCATTGACGACTGGAATGTCCGAGGATCCGCTATCACTCGCCGCGCCGTGTGTGCAACCTACCAGCATCAGCAGGAGACCGAACAATCCACCCGTGATCTTGAGGCCGCGATGCATGCTTTGTCCCTCCATGACTAGACAACTAAAGGAGCTAAACCCCGTTCATGATCTGCCAATACGGTGAACAGCTTAGCAGTCGGGCCCTCCTCTGTCGCGAATCGATACGATGGGTTCCACAGGCCTGGCCGAGATCGCGATAGTCTTTTTTGATTCTTTGAGTTTTAAGCCGTTTGCGCTGAACCGGTCCGCCGCCATGAATGAGGCGTCCGTTCCATCGAACGTCCCATCGATTGGCTCATCTAAGTCTTCGATTCCCATTTCCAGGTTGGTGCTTCCATGGCCCAGGATTCCTCCGACTCCTCAACGCTTTCTCCCTGGTGGAGGCGGGCCGTCATCCTAGTGATGATCTTCGGCTTCTCGCTGTTGACCCTGGTGACGGTCAAGACGTACTACGGTGCGCCACCGGTCCCTGCCCGGGTGGTGGATGATGCCGGACAGATGATCTTCACGGGCGAGGACATCCAGGGCGGTCAGGAGGTCTTCTTCAAATACGGCCTCATGGAGCACGGCACCCTCTGGGGCCACGGCGCTTACCTGGGTCCGGACTACACGGCGGAATACCTGCACCGCCTGGTCGAGATCGGCCGCGATGAACTGGCCAAAACCCGCTATGGCAAGGCTTTTCGGGAACTTTCCGCTGGGCAAACCGCGGAGATCGGCGATGCGCTGAAGGCCACCCTCAAGCAGAACCGCTACGACGAACATGCGAACCTGCTCATCTTCTCAGAACCGGAAGCAGCCTCTTTCCGGGTGCAATCAGAGGAATGGAAGAACTATTTTGCAGGGCCCACCGGAGCCCCCGGCCTGCCGCCGAGGTTCATCCAGGATGAAGGAGAATTGAGACGCTTGAACGCGTACTTCGCCTGGGCCACCTGGGCCACGGTGGCGCTGCGGCCCGGCGCGGACTACTCCTACACCAACAATTGGCCCTACGACCCCGAAGCGGGCAACACGCCCACGGCCTCCGCCTACCTGTGGAGCGCCCTGAGCCTGGTGACGCTGCTGGGCGGCCTTGGCCTCATCCTGTTCGTGTTCGGGAAGTTCGATTACCTGGGATGGAGCGGCGGATCCGCCTGGAGGCACACGCAGGCAGGGCGTCTCCAGACCTGGACCCTGACACCGAGCCAGAAGGCAGCGGGGCTCTACTTTGCCGTGGTGTCGCTGCTCTTCCTGGCTCAGGCGGCCTTGGGCGGCGCCTTGGCCCATTACCGCGTGGAACCCGGTGGCTTCTATGGCTTCGATCTCGTGAGCCTGTTGCCTTACAATCTCGCGCGAACCTGGCACCTGCAGCTCGCCGTGTTTTGGATCGCCACGTCCTGGGTGGCCGGGGGGCTGTTCCTGGCGCCCATGGTGGGCGGAAGCGAGCCCGCCGGCCAGCGTGGCGGCGTGCTGGTGCTGCTAGGCGCCCTGGTGACCGTCGTTTTCGGCAGCCTCATCGGCGAGTGGGCGGGCATTCGGAATCTCTTGGGCGGCCTCTGGTTCTGGCTGGGCCACCAGGGCAGCGAGTATCTCGATCTCGGCCGCTTCTGGCAGCTGCTCCTGGCTGCTGGATTGGTGTTCTGGCTCTTCCTCATGTTCCGCGCCCTGCGGCCCGCCATGAAGGGAACAAGCCAGGGAGAACTGCCCTCGCTCTTCCTCTACGCCGCCATCGCCATCCCGCTCTTCTACGTGCCGGCGCTGTTCTACGGACCCCACACCAATTTCGCGATCATCGACAACTGGCGCTTCTGGATCA
>DCFP01000078.1:39315-41776 GCA_002319925.1 Holophagaceae bacterium UBA1801
GGCTTCTTCGAGCTCTTCGCCACGGTGCTCGTGGCAGTGATGTTCCATCAGCTCGACCTCGTCACCACCAAGACCGCCACGCGCCTCGTCTACCTCGATGCCATCCTCTACCTCGCCGGCGGCGTCGTGGGCACAGGCCACCACTGGTACTTCACGGGCCAGGGCACATTGAACATGGGCCTGGCCTCCTGCTTCAGCGCCATGGAGGTGGTGCCCCTCACACTTCTTACGCTGGACGCTTGGGACTTCATCCGCTTGAAGGAGTTGAACTGCGCGGACTGCGACAAACCGTTGGCCGCCAAGCAGCTCTGGGCCATCCGCTTCCTCATCGCCGTGGGCGTCTGGAACTTCGTGGGAGCGGGCGTCTTCGGCTTCCTCATCAACCTGCCCATCGTCTCCTATTTCGAGATGGGCACCACGCTGACGCCCAATCATGGACACGCTGCGATGTTCGGCGTCTTCGGCATGCTCGCCCTCGCTGTGCTGGTCTTCTGCCTGCGCGCGCTGAAGGACGACGCAACCTGGAACCGCTCGGAGAAGCTCATCCGGACTGGTTTCTGGGGCCTCAATATCGGGTTGGGCCTGATGGTGCTGCTCGACCTCTTCCCCGGCGGTGTACTCCAGCTATGGGATTCCATCTCCAACGGCTACTGGCACGCGCGGCGCCTGTCCTACCTCATGGGCGGCACCTACCACACTCTCGAATGGATCCGCATCGTGGGCGACATGGTGTTCCTGCTCGCGGGCGCCCTGCCCTTGGCCCTCGCCACCCTCCGGCTCGTGTTCTCCCCGGAAGCGCGTCACTGATGAAACGATTCGGAACCTACCTCGCGAAGTCCGGCAGATCCGTGAACGCGAGGAGGTTCCGCAATCCGCTGGCGGGCAGCGCAGGATCCTTCAGTTGCAGGCGTTTCAGCGCATCGAGTTTCGGCTTTCCGGTGGCCAGCATCAGGGCGATTGGAGCGCCGGAGATGACCGGGAGGGCCAGGGTGATCCGCGCGGCGGGCGGTTTCGGGCTATCCGCGATGGCGAACGCGACGGGGTCCAGAGAGGCCCGCCCTGGGAAGAGGGAGGCGATGTGCCCGTCCTCCCCCAGCCCCAACAGGACGAGATCCAGGCCACTCTGGAATTCCTCCACGAAGGCCACCCGCACCCGCGCGCAGGCTTCGCCGGGTGTTTCGCCATCGAGATAGAGCGGAAGTTCCAGACCACAAGGATCCGCGGAGTCGAGATGGCCTCCCCGGTATGCGGTCCCGCGATTGGAATCGGGGTGGTCGAAGGGCACGCAGCGCTCGTCCACCCAGGTGAGCCGCAGATGCCGCCAGAGGCCCGGCTCCAGGCCCTTTCGAGCCATACCCAGAACAGGCGTCACGGATCCCCCCGCCACGGCAAGGCGGACGAGGCCTTCCTTCGCGAGGATGGCCTCCGCGAGGCGCTGCGCCACATCCTCCGCGGGATGGGTGGAGAAGCGAATGATGGCGTCTTCCTCAGCCACGGGACCAGCCTCCTTCGCAGCCGTGGAACAACTCCTCGGCCTCAGGCGGGCCCCAACTGCCCGCGGGATATTCGAGGTTGGGCGGTGCACTGGGCGCCGACCAGCCCTGGAGGATCACATCCGCGAAACGCCAGCTGGCTTCCACTTCATCGGAGCGCAGGAACAGGGTCGGATCCCCCTGGAGGGCGTCCAGGAGCAGGCGCTCGTAGGCGGGCACCGTGGCCTCGCCGAAGCGGTTCCGGTAGTCGAAGGCCAGTTCAGCGGGGGTCATGATCATGCCCTTCCCGGGAACCTTCACGCCGAAGGAAAGGGACAGGGCCTCGCGGGGCTGGATGCTCAAGGTCAGCACGTTGGGCCGGAGGGTGCAGACGGTGCCATCGGGCAGGATACTGGGACCGGCCGGCAGGTCTCCGGCGACTGCGTCGAAGAGCTGGAGGGGCGGCACCTTGAACTGCACCTTCACCTCGGTGAACCGCCGGGGCAGGCGCTTCCCGTGGCGCAGCAGGAACGGCACTCCGGCCCAGCGCCAGGTGTTCACTTCGGCCCGGATGGCCACGTAGGTTTCCGTCGAAGAATCCCGCGCCACACCCTCCTCGTCGAGGTAGCCGCGGGCGGATTGCCCGTTGAGTTCACCGGCGGTGTATTGGGCCCGGATCGCGGGGCCACTGGGCCGGAGGCTGTTCAGGACGCTCACCTTCTGCCCGCGCACGGCTTCCGGATCCAGCGAGGACGGGGGTTCCATGGCCACCAGCGCCAGGATCTGGAGCATGTGGTTCTGCAGCATGTCGCGCAGGGCGCCCGCCGTGTCGTAGTAGGCCGCGCGCCCCTTTTCCATGCCGATCTCCTCCGTCACGGAGATCTGCACCAGCTCCACGTGATTGCGGTTCCACAGCGGCTCGAATATCGCGTTGTTGAAGCGGAAGGCGAAGAGGTTCTGCACAGTTTCCTTGCCCAGGTAGTGATCGA
>DCFP01000078.1:42032-52809 GCA_002319925.1 Holophagaceae bacterium UBA1801
AGGTAGTGATCGATGCGGTAGATCTGCTCCTCGCTCAGGAGCCGGTGGAGGGATCGATTGATGGCCTTGGCCGAGGCGAGATCGTGGCCGAAGGGTTTTTCCACGATGATCCGGGTCCAGGGCTTGCCTTTCTCGATGCGATTCAGGAGTCCCATGTGGACCAAGTTCTCCACCGCGGGCGTGAAGAGGTGGGGACCGAGAGAAAGGTAGAAGAGACGCCCGCAAGGCCGGCCAGCGGCTTCTTCATCCAGGTGGTAGGCCAAGGTCCGGAGATCCTCCAGCCTCTCAACATCCCCTGGAATGTAGTGAATCCGTGGGGCGAACGCCTCCAGGAGCTCCTGCTCCGCTGGCGTCAGCGACTTTTTCAAGACGTTCCGGAACTGTTCCTGGTCCATGGGACGCCGGGCCACCCCGAATAGCGAAAAACCTTCGGGCGGCTGCCCCTGGCTGGACAGATTCAGGAGGGCAGGCACGAGCTTGCGGGCCGTGAGATCCCCACTGGCGCCGAAGATCACGATCTGGGTGGGCGCGACCTGCGCATAGGTTTCGGGGTGTGTGCTTTCGGTCATTCGGGCGATCCTCGGCGGGTGTCATTGGCGCGTCCAAGCACGTTTGGGGAGAACTGGCGCGCTGAATCTGTGATGTCGCCAGGAAGCGCGGTGTGATCGCGAACGCCGAGAAGAGAACCGACTCTAAAAAGTTGCCGCTGCCAAAGGTCCATGAAACAGACCAGGATTAACTCCGGAAATTCACCCGCCCCAGACCCCATGCCGACTCCCCGCCTTCCCAGCAAGACCCTTCCCAACGACGACCTCGGGCTTGGCCTCAAGGTCATTCCGGGCCGTGGCGTCAACAAAGACGGCACCTTCAACGTGCGGCGCCGGGGCCTGCCGCGTCTCCGCACCTACGAGCTCTACCACCGGCTCATCACCATGGGCGGATTCAAGTTCCTCGGGCTGCTGTTCCTGGGCTTTCTGCTCACCAATGTCCTGTTCGCGGCGGCCTATCTGTCCATCGGCATGGAGCACTTCGCTCGGCCCGGCGGCAACGGATTCCTGGACCGGGCGCTGGACGCCTTCTTCTTCAGCGCCCAGACCCTCACAACCGTCGGCTATGGCCACATCAGCCCACAGAGCCACCTGGCGAGCGCCGTCGCCGCGCTGGAATCCCTGCTCGGACTGCTGTCCTTCGCCTTGGCCACGGGACTGCTCTACGGACGCTTCTCCCGGCCCCACGCCCAGATGCGGTTCAGCAAGACGGCACTGGTGGCCCCCTACCGGGGCATCACAGGCTTCATGTTCCGGTTCGTGAACCGCCGGAGCAATCAACTGATCGAGGTGGAGGCCTCCGTGAGTCTCTCCTTCTTCGATCCCGAAGCCAACGCCCGCCGGTTCGTGAACCTGGGGCTGGAACGGAACAAGATCAATCTGTTTCCCACCAACTGGACCGTGGTCCATCCCATCGATGAAGCGAGCCCGCTCTTCGGCTGGCAGGACGTCGACCTGCTCAAGGCCCAGGCGGAATTCATCGTCCTCATCAAGGCCTTCGACGACACCTTCGCCCAGACCATCTACCAGCGCACCTCCTATATCGCCGAAGAGGTGCAGTGGGGCGTGCGGTTCAAACCCATGACCACCTTCGGCAAGGACGGAAGGCTGGAGATGGACGTGGAGCAGGTGGACGAAGTGGAGAGCGCCTAGCTTGGCGGATGATACCGTTTTGAATTCAGAAGAACGGATTCAACACCAAACGGATCTTCGCTCATACGGATTCGAACTCGACAAGATAAGATTCACCACCAAGTTCACCAAGGAAAACACACCAAGGTCACCAAGGAATGCAGTCGTAGCGAGCTTTTCTTGGTGGCTTTGGTGCGGGGTTGGTGCTCTTGGTGGTATTGCTTTTATCCGTTTGAAAGCGAATCCGTATCAGAATGGCACGATGATTCCATCGAGAGTAGTTAACCGGCGCGGCGAAAATGGCGTCGCATTCACCGCAAGGCTTTCTTTGGATGCGCAGAGGTGAATGAGGCGCGAGGGAAATAGGCTACCAACTCATGACTTCTGGCGCCACGGTTGGCGACCAAGCAGATTAACAAGCGGGAAAATGGCGGAATATAACCATACGTCACGCCATTTTTCAGGACGGTTGGTTGAGGTTTTAAGGACAAGAAAGAAAACCAGGATACAAAGCAGGTCCATAAGGAATTTGAGCTGCCATCCCTGCTCGGAGTATTTCCATTTCTTCGATTCAGGCTCGAGCATGCGAAAGGACCTTGACCCTTGATTGAAACGTTGCATGACGGGCATGAAAGCCATCAAGGCCGCGCGCCGGAGGACTCCCTGGACCATGATGGCGCCGTTTTCGCGAGGGTTTCCAGAAGCTTGTCGAAGGGCTGATTGAATTTCTGGATGCCTTCGTCCTCGAGCCGCTGGGTCACCTGCTCGAGGTCGATGCCGAGTTCCGGCAACCGCTCCAGAATCCTGCCCGCAAGATCGATCTCCAACCCCAGGCGAGGCTTCGGATCTCCGTGGTCGCGATAGGCCTTCAGGGTCTCCAGCGGCACCGTGTTGACCGTGTCCGTTCCGATGAGCGCGTCGAGGTACTTCACATCGCTGTAGGCCGGATTCTTGGTGCCCGTGCTGGCCCAGAGCAGGCGCTGGGGACGGGCGCCCTTGTCGGCCAGTTTCTTGAACCGTTCGCTCTCGAAACATTCCTTGTAAATCTGATACGCCAGCTTCGCGCACGCGACCGCGACCTCCCCATGGGCCTGGCTCGCGAGACCCCGCTGCTTGCCGCCTCGCGCGATGAGGTCTTCGAGCACCGGATCCACCAGCGTGTCGATGCGGCTCACGAAGAAACTTGCAACCGAAGCCACCCGATTCACGGGCTTGCCTTGCGCTGCACGGGCCTCCAGGCCCGCGAGAAAGGCGTCCACCACCTGATGGTAGCGGGGCAATCCGAAGAGCAGCGTCACGTTCACATTGATGCCTTCGCTGAGGAGCTGCTGGATGGCGGGAAGCCCCTGGACCGTCGCGGGGATTTTGATGAACACGTTGGGCCGGTCCAGGGCGGTCCACAACCGGCGCGCCTCCACCATGGTCCCGTGGGTGTCCTTCGCCAGATGCGGATTGACCTCGAGACTCACGTATCCATCCTGCCCATCCGTCCGGTCGTAGAGGGAGCGGAACGCGTCGGCGGCGCTGCGCACATCCTCCTGGCTGAGGGCTTCGTAGATTCCGTTGGCATCCTTTCCTTCCAGAGCCAGGGACCGGATGTCCTCATCGTAGTCGGGGCTTTCCGCGATGGCCTTTTCGAAGATGGCTGGGTTCGAGGTCATGCCCCTCAAGCCATCCTCCTCGATCAAGCGCCGCAGTTCGCCGCTGGTCATCAGGTCCCGCCGGATGTAGTCCAGCCAGAGGGATTGGCCCAGGGCTTCCAGTTGCTTCAGTGGATTCTTCTTCATCATGCTCACTCCTTGATTTCAAGTTCCGTCACTTTCGCGAGGCGGCGGCGGTGACGATCGGCGCCGCTGAATCGCGCGGAGAGGAAGGTGCTGACCAGTTCCCAGGCGAGATCGGCGTTCACGACGCGGCCTCCCAGGCAGATCACATTCAGATCATCGTCCTCGACGCCCTGGCGGGCCGAGAAGATCTCGTGGATCAGGCACGCGCGGACGCCCGCGATCTTGTTCGCCGCGACGCAGGCGCCGACGCCGCTACCGCAGACGGCCACGCCGCGTTCCACGTCTCCCCGCGCGACGGCGCGCGCCATGGGCACGATGAAATCCGGATAGTCATCGGACGGCTCCCATTCCCCTGCTCCGAAATCGATCACCGCATGGCCTGCCTCCCGCAGGTTCGCGGCCAGGCATTCCTTCAGTTCGAAACCCCCGTGGTCGGCGGCGATCCCGATGCGCATGGACTTGAGCGTCCGCTGGATCACGGCTTTCTTCCCATCAATGTCATCGCTCGCTGGCACACGTGCTCCACGTGGAAGCCGTATTCGCGCATCACCACGGGCCCCGGCGCGGAGGCCCCGAAGCGCTCCATGCTGATCACATCGCCGCGATCGCCCACGTAGCGATGCCAACCCTGCGAAACTCCGGCCTCGACCGCCAGACGCGCCGGAACCGAGGGAGGCAACACCAGATCCCGATAGGCCTGGGGCTGAGCTTCGAAGAGTTCCCAGCTGGGCATGGAAACCAGGCGCACGGGGATTTGCCGCGCTTCGAGCTGTTGTCCCGCCTCCACGATCAGACCGACTTCCGATCCGCTGGCGATGAGGATCACGCGAGGATCGGCCCGGGGGGCATCGGCAAGGATGTAGGCGCCGCGGCGCAGGCCATCCGGGGACGCGAATCGATTCCGGTCAAGGGTTGCCACGTTCTGCCGTGTCAGGATCAGGGCCACGGGCCCGTCACGCGTTTCGATGGCCACGCGCCAAGCCACCGCGGTTTCATTGGCGTCCCCGGGGCGGAGGACGATGAGGCCCGGAATCGCCCGCAGCGCCGCCACATGCTCCACCGGTTGATGGGTGGGGCCGTCCTCGCCCATGCCGATGCTGTCGTGGGTGAAGACGCAAATCACTTGCGCCTTCATCAAGGCCGCGAGCCGGATGGAAGGACGCAGGTAGTCCGAGAAGGTCAGGAAGGTGGCTCCAAATGGAATGAGCCCACCATGCACGGCCATGCCGTTCAGGATCGATCCCATACCGTGCTCGCGCACGCCGAAGGGCACGTTGCGTCCCGCGTAGCTCCAGCCGCCACTGGCGGCGCCTTGCAGATCGCCGACCGCCCGATCGGGGTTTTCGAAGTTGCCTTGGTTTTTCAGTTCCGTATTCGTGGATGGACTCAGATCAGCCGCGCCACCAATCAGGCCGGGCAGATTCGCCTGGAATGCGTTCAGCACCTTCTCCGAAGCCGCTCGCGTAGCCATGCCCTTAGCATCCGCAGGGAAGACTGAAATCGCGCTATCCCAGCCTTGCGGCAGTTCGCCATCGATGAGCTGGCGCAGTTCGCGGGCCAGCTCGGGATACTGCTTTTCATAGGCCGTGAACCGGGCGTTCCATTGGTCTTCGGCCGTCCGCCCCGCCTCCAATGCCTTTCGAAGGTGCGATTCAACCTCCGGCGGCACGAGGAAGGTTGGCTCCGTGGGCCATCCCAACTTCTGCTTCGTCGATCTCACGGCCTCCTCGCCAAGGGGTGAACCATGAGCCGCGAAGGTGTCCTGCTTGGGCGAGCCGAAACCTAGATGGGTCCGCACGCGGATCAGCGAGGGGCGCTCGCACTCCAGCCGCGCCGCTTCGATGGCCTCCGTGATGGCGTCCAGATCGTTGCCGTCCTCCACCACAGAGGCATGCCATCCATAGGCCGCGAAGCGCTGGAGAACGTCCTCGGTGAAGGTGAGCTGGGTCGAGGCCGCGAGGGTGATGCGATTATCGTCGTAGAGGTAGATGAGCTTGCCCAGCTTCAGATGCCCCGCGAGGGAAGCCGCCTCGGCGGCCACGCCCTCCATGAGATCCCCATCGCTGACCAGACCATAGGTGAAATGGTCGATGAGCTCGAACCCTGGCCGGTTGTAGCGCGCCGCGAGATGGGCTTCGGCCATGGCCATGCCCACGCCATTACCGAAGCCCTGACCGAGAGGTCCGGTGGTCGCCTCGACGCCCGGCGTCAATCCGCGTTCGGGATGCCCAGGCGTCAGGCTTCCCCACTGGCGGAATCGCTGGATCTGTTCCATGGTCAGGTCATAGCCCGTCAAGTGCAGGAGGCTGTATAGCAGGCTCGAACCGTGGCCCGCGGACAGGATGAACCGGTCGCGGTTGAACCAGTGCGGGTGGGCCGGGTGGTGGCGAAGGAACCGCGTCCACAGCACGTACGCCATGGGCGCCGCTCCGAGGGGCAGGCCCGGGTGGCCGCTGTTGGCCTTCTGCACGGCATCCACGGAGAGAAAGCGGATCGCGTTGATCGCCAGCGAGTCCAAACGCGCCGAGTCCGGCGCTCTTTTCGAGGTTGCATACATGATCGAGTCCCCCGCAACGCGTTCCATCGCTGGGTTCCTGACTTGGATGCTACGGCCCGGATCCAGTCACCAAGGCAATCGGATTCGAATCCGATTGGTCCAATAACGCCACATGGGAGATGTCTCCATCAACCCCGCCAACCCGCACGGAATAAGGCCCACAGGTCTCCCGCTGAGGCTCGGCCCAGCGGATCGAGAACTCGATCCATGAACCATTGACGCATCCCTCGGTGGGGAGATCCACGAACCAGATATCCAGCGCGGGTATTTTCGCTGCCACCGTCTCCTGAGGTTTCGCGCCATCCTTCCTGGACCAGCGTACGCGCGCTTCAGCTCCGACGAGAATGCGCAGGATCATGCCTGGGGCCATTTGGCGCAGGGGGTGGCGAGGGCTCCAGATCTCGTACCGGCTGGCCACGGCTTTCACGACATACCGCTGGAAGGCCGGCTCGATGCGGTCGAAGCAGACGCCATCCCGCGCGCTCCGCACGAGGGAGAGATACTCGGCGTGGGACCAGCATAGGGGCATGGCGGCTCCCGTGGGCAGCCCGCGCCGCATCCGCTTTCCCGGCAGATCCGCGGTATCCCACAACTGCTCGCTGATCATGCCGCCGTCGTTGGCAAATCCTTCCATGGCGGTGATGAACGGCCTCGGATCGCGGCCCGCGGCCAGTTCGTAGTGGCCGCGCTCGCCCGTGAGGATGGGCCAGGACCGGCCGATCCCTTGGCCATCGAAGGCGCCGCCATCAGCCTTCTGCCCATAGCCGTCATGGTTGTAGCGGCGCCACCCGGGACCCTGGGGCAGGTCCTTTTTCAGCACGCGATCGATGACCTCGATGGAATCGCGCACGAGGGGATCGTCCGCCGCTCGAATGCCGAGGCGTACCAAGTGCAGGAAATCGCCGCCGACGATGTTGCGGGCGGGATGCTCACCGCCCCCGTTGGCGATGGAGATCAGAGCGGTATCGGGATCGGCGTGGGGATCCGGCGCCTCGGGATCCGTGGGGTTGATCCGGATGTAGTGGCGTTGCATGCCTTCGACCAGTTCACCCGCCGAAGTGGCGGTCCATTCCTCGATATGCGCCGCCAGCCAATCCGCGTAGGCCAGGATGAAATCCTCGATGGCTCTCTCGCCGCGCTGCCGGGCGAATTCCGCGGCGCAGACCAGCCCGGCGATCACCGTCGCGAGGGTCGAGGGGGAGTAGCCCGCGTTCTCCTCCCATCGCTCCTGACCCGTCACCGGCCCTTGCTGAATGAGGAAGGCCGCCGCGCGCAGGATCATGATCCACGGGTCGAACCAGCCGAGCCCGACTCCTTCCCGCTGCAGCCGCCACGCCAGCAGAATGGGCGCCGCGATCTCGTCGAGCTGCACGCCCGGCCAGTAGGCGCGGCCATCGATCCAGCTGTTCTGGGGAAAGCGCCCGTCCGCGCCCTGGATGACGGCGAGCCAGATCAAGGCGCGCAGCGGCGTTCCGGTCTGACCCGTCGCCAGGAGCGCGGTGGCGCTTTGGGCCAGGTCGCGGGTCCACACCAGGTGATAGCCGCCCAGGTCGTCGTCGTTCTTGGTCTCGCCCCAGGGAATGCTCATGGACGCCACCAGGGCGCCCTGGAAGGTCTTGTCCTCGTGAGCGAGCAGGATGCACCGGCTCAGCCGGTACAAGTGGCCGCCATCCGTCGTCTGCGGGCTGAAGTCGTACGCGGGATTGACCACCGTGCGCTGCCATTGCCGCACGTAGGTTTCGCGATGCCGGTCGAAGGGTTCCGCCAAGGATTGCAGCAGCTTGGTGACCGTGCTCTGGCAGCTTCTTCCCAGGGCGACGGCGATCGTGAACTCCTCCCCGTCCCGGAGATCGATCTCGCCGGTCAGCGCGATGTTCCCATCCCGCGCTTCCGGGAACTCCCAGTCCATCTGGAAATTTCCCATCAGATCCTGCCATCCGTCGCTGGCGCCCACGTAGCCGACGGATCTTCGGGAGAAATTACTGCTGCAGCCCATGGCCAGGTGAACGCCTCCGCGCTGAGCGTGAAGCAGCCGATTCCCGCCGATCTCGGAGCACCATCCGGAATTCCCCGCGCCGTGCCGGGCGAGGTGTGGGGCCAGCAATGCGTAGATGCGCAGCTTCCCGCTCAGTGATTCGTCGAGGATCTCCAGGCGCGTGTGCACGATCATCACCGAAAGGTGGGGATCCGTGAGCACATGCTTGATCAGCCGGTAGCGCCCCTTGGGCTCGGAATTCGTGATGCGGTAGAACACGCAGTCGCGTTCGGGATAATCGATCCGGTGCTCGAGGTCGCGCTTTTCCTCATGGCAGAAGGTCTCGCCGTCGCTGATCAGGAACTGGAAATCCCGCGTGTTCGGCTGATCCACGGTCGGATAGTAGATCTCGTTGACGATGCCGTGGCTCAGCGTGAACCACACGCGGCAGCTCGTGTGATAGGCGGTGCCGAGGCCTTCCTTCGCGCTGGAGGTCCAGCGGGGCTCGATGCCGGGCGCGCCGAAGGCCGCCTGGGATTCAGGGGCGCTCAACGCGAGACTCCACGCGGGGCGGGACGGCCGACCAATCGAACTCCAGGAGATCCCCGATCCGTTCCATGCTCAGATCCGCCGCCGGATAGGCGGCCAGGATCCGGGGATCTTTCGCGTAGTGCCCCTGGCGCACGAACACGGTGGTCACCCGTTCGCCCCAGATCCTCTTGATCGCGGAAAGGATGCGCAGCTTGTCGTCCACCATCACGTAGTGATCCGCGCGGAAGCGCTCCGCGACTTCGTCCAGCTCGTCCTCCTTGTGGACGTAAATCAGCACCTGGCCGTTCACTGCGTCGAAAAGCCCCGATCGCTCCACCTTTCGGGGCTGGAAGACCACGTCGCCATCGGACAGGATGGTGGCCGTTCCCCAGCGCTTCACGTGCTCGATGACATCGAGCGAATCGGGATACAAACGGTTCGCGAAGGGGTAATCGATCAGGAAACGGGAAACGGCCAGCAGCCGCGAATCGTGGGGGTTCTCCCTGCGGTAGCGCTGCAGCGAACCCAGATAATCGGCATAGCCGAGTTCGTCCCTCAGGCGCTCGAAGATCTCCCAGTAGAGCCGGGCGCCGCCGACCCCCACCTCCGATTCCAGATACCGCCGGAGATCAACGATGACGCGGTCGTTGTCCAGCAGGGTGTTGTCCACGTCGAACAGGAACGCGATCTTGCCGCTCATGGGAGCGCCTCGTGGGCGTTCCTGGCCCAAAGACGGAAGCCGCCCTTGAAGGCGTTCGCGTTGTCGCCCAGCCGCGTGCCGGTCGGAGGCTTCTTGAACAATTTAGCGTTGCCCCCGCCGAGGACGATATCGTCCGCCTGGAGGGCGGAGCGGAGCTGCTTGACGACCTGCTTCACGTGGTGGCGCCATCTCTTCTTGCCGAGCCGCTCCAGGCCCGCCAGGCCCACGTAGTCTTCGTAGGTGCGGCCCTTTTTGTACGGGAGGTGGGCCAGCTCCATGGGCTCCAGCACGTTCTCCACGATCAAGGCCGAACCGAGACCGGTGCCCAGCCCCAGAAAGAGCATCCGGCCGCCGTTGTAGCTGCCAAGGGCCTGCATCGCCGCGTCATTGACGATCTTGACCGGCACGCCGAAGGCCTTTTCATAGTCAAAGCCCACCCAACCAGAACCCAGGTGAGGAGGTTCGTAGTAGGGATGGCCATGGACCACGGCTCCGGGATAACCGATGGAGACGGCGTCGTACGACCACTCTTCAGTGGCGGCGCGAACGGCGGCGACCATTTTCCCGGGCGTCAACTTGGGACCCGATGGCAGGAGGATCCGCGCTTCGTGGCCTGTGGCCAGCGCCTTCACGTGGGTTCCTCCGATGTCGATCACCAGGATGTTCATGGCACCGGTCTCCAGGCGTGTCCTTGATGCGCGAGCAGCTCGTCGGCCGCCTTGGGTCCCCAGCTTCCCGCGGAATAATTCGGGAAATCCTCGGGAGAGGATTCCGCCCAGGCCTCCAGCACGGGCATCAGGACCTGCCACGCGGCCTCTACCTGATCGGCGCGCATGAACAATGTGGGATCGTCGTTCATCACGTCCCAGAGCAGCGTCTCGTACGCGTCGGGTGAGGGAACGGAGAAACTGTCCCGGTAGTTGAACCGCATTTCCACGGGGCGCAGCTGCATCTTGGGGCCGGGGTACTTGGCCTGGAAGCCGAGCACGATGCCTTCCTCGGGCTGGATCGAAAGGATGAGCCGCGAGGGATACCAGTCGAGCCCCGACTCAGGAGGAAAGGACTGGTGAGGCACCGGGCGGAACTGGATGACCACTTCCGAGAGTTGGCGCGGGAGGCGTTTCCCGGTGCGGAGGTAGAAGGGCACCCCTTGCCATCGCCAGTTGTCCACGAAGAGCTTCATCGCTGCGTAGGTCTCGACTCTGGATTCGGGAGAAACACCCACTTCCTGGCGATAGCCTGGAATGTGTTTCCCATCCAATTCGCCGGGACCGTACTGCCCGCGCACGGCGCACGCCTGGACGGCCTCGCGGGGCATCGGTCTCACGGCATGGAGGACGTCCACCTTCTTGTTGCGGATCTCGTCGGCGTTGAAGGAAACCATGGGCTCCATGGCCACCAGGCAGAGGAGCTGCATCAGATGGTTCTGCACCATGTCGCGCAAGGCGCCCGCCTGTTCGTAGTAGCCGCCTCGATGCCCCACCCCCACTTCCTCGGCCACGGTGACGGTCACGTAGTCCACGTAGCGCCGGTTCCAGATGGGCTCGA
>DCFP01000078.1:53126-53762 GCA_002319925.1 Holophagaceae bacterium UBA1801
CTTGCCCAGGTAGTGATCGATGCGGAAGATCTGCGATTCGTGGAAGCTCGCCGTGAGGATCCGGTTCATCTCTCGCGCGGTGGTGAGATCACGACCGATGGGTTTTTCCACCACCACGCGATCCCGCTCTCGATCGCAGTTCAAGCCCGCGTCGGACAAGAATCGCGGAATGACGGCCACCATCGATGGCGGGACCGCCAGATGAAAAATATGGCCAGCCCTGGCATGCCACGCTTCTTCAAACCGGGCGAGCCTGTCCTTCAGGCCCGCATAGGTGGCCGGATCCGTGAACTCGCCGTGGTGATAGCCGATGTGCTGCGCGAATTCATCCCACAGGGCTACCGGTGCATTTCCGTTGCGCGAGAACTGCTTCACCCCTTCCTGGAAGTGGTCCCGCAGGGCCATTTCTTCCATGGGCACGCGATCGATGGCCAAGATCGCGAACTCCCTGGGCATCCGACTATCCCGGTACAGGGCGAACAGAGAGGGGATCAGTTTTCTCCAGGTCAAATCACCGGCGCCGCCAAAAATCGAGATGAGGGTCGGTGGCATGTCCATGGCGGTTCAATCGCTCTCCCACCGGGTGTGGAATGTGCCTTCGGCATCCGTCCGCTCGTAGGTGTGGGCGCCGAAATA
>DCFP01000078.1:54023-54817 GCA_002319925.1 Holophagaceae bacterium UBA1801
CCGAAATAATCGCGCTGGGCCTGGATGAGATTGGTCGGTAACCGGCGGCTGCGGTAAGCGTCGAGATACCCCAGCGACACCATCAGCCCCGGAGCGGGCACGCCCAGCTGCGCGGCCTGGCACACCACATCGCGCAGGCTTGATTCGTGATCCGCGACGAGGCGCGCCAGGGTCGGCGCGAGCAACAAATTGGGCAGGTCCGATTTCTGATGGAAGGCCTCGCGGATGCTCTCCAGCAGGGCCGTGCGGATGATGCAGCCTCCCCGCCAGATCCGCGTCACAGCCTCGAGATCGAGCTGATAGCCGTATTTGTCAGAGGCCACCTTCAACAGCGCCAGACCCTGGGCGTAGGTGATCAGCATCGCCGCATGGAGCCCGTGGCCCATCCGGGTGAGGCAACTTTCACGATCGCCCTCGAAATTTTTCCCAGAGGACTCATGGATCGCGCCCGCCCGTTGACGCTCGTCGGAATACTGGGACAAGTCGCGCATGGCCACCGCCACATCGATCGACGGGATCGGCACCTGCAATTCCATCCCACATTGGGAGGTCCACATGCCCGTGTTCTTCTGCCGGGCCACGTCGCGGATCACGTTGAGGAGCAGCCCGCTCGAGGTTTCATCCCGCCGCTCGAAGATGTGGCGGGTGATCTCCATCAAGTAGCCGTTGAGTTCACCTTCGTTCCAGGAGGCGTAGACGGCGCCGATCTCCTCGTCCTTCATGCGAAGGCCGCGCCTCATCAGGTCGTAGGTTTCGGCGATCAGTTGCATGATTCCGTACTCGATGCCGTTGTG
>DCFP01000078.1:55081-67975 GCA_002319925.1 Holophagaceae bacterium UBA1801
ATGCCGTTGTGGACCATCTTCACAAAATGGCCCGCGGAGCCAGGTCCCAGATGGGTCACACAGGGATCGGAACCCACTTTGGCTGCGGCGGCCTCGAAGATGGGCCTGACACGCTCGTAGGCCTCCTTCGGCCCGCCCGGCATGATGCTGGGTCCGCGCCGCGCCCCTTCCTCGCCGCCCGAAACACCCACGCCCAGAAAGTGGATTCCCCGCGCCATCAGGCGCTGAGCACGCGCATCGGTGTCCTTGAAATGGGAATTGCCGCCGTCGATGACGAGGTCGCCCGGTTCGAGATGACCAAGCAGATCGTTGAGGACCGCATCCACCGGAGCGCCAGCGGGCACCAGCATCATGATCGCGCGAGGCCGCCGCAACGCGCCGATGAAGGTCGCGACGTCGCTCGCGCCCTGGACGTCCGACGTCGAGGATTCCCGGCGCAGGGCCTCGACCTTCGCGGGATCCTGGTCGTAGCCCACCGCAGGAAAGCCGTGCCCGGCCATGTTCAGCAGCAGATTGCGTCCCATGACGCCCAGACCGACCATGCCGATCTCGCCGCGCGGACCCGTGATTGACGGAATCGAGTTCATGGAACCTCCGTCTTTTGGATGCCAGCAATCTTTTCTGACCTTCGTCAATTTGCCGAAGGCCCGATCTCCATGAACTTGGGCGGAATGCTCCCAGGGCGATGCCACCTCTTAGTGACGTTTCATGCCATCCCTCATTCCGATCTCAGGGATGAGAACCTGTGCCCCAACCCTGAGCCTTGCTGTCTTGGTGCTTTAGTTGCAGCCGCAACCGCCTTCGCCGCAACTGCTCTCGCCGCAGCCTTCCTCGGAGCATTCACCCTCGCCGCAGCCACAGCCGCAGCCGCCGCCCACCAGGAGCTTCTGGGCCAAGTCGATGACGGTCTGATGGGGCAGGGCCTTCACGGTGAGGCCGATGTTCACGGCCTGGATCAGGTCGCCCTTGGTCACGCCCATGGAAATGGCGCGGTCGTGGTGCACCTGGAAGGCGCGTTCGCTGCCAACGGCCGTGGCCGCGGCCAGCGCGATGATCTCGGCGACGCCCTCATTGATGAGGCTCGTGTTCTCTTCCGTCATGTCCAGCTCCAGTAGGTCTGCCAGGGTTTCGCGTTCGGGATAGGAACCCGACGCCGCGACGCGGCCATCGATGAGGAGCATGGGCAGGCACGACTCCTTTTCCTGATCCATGGCCTTCCGCACGGGTTCGGTGACCGCGAAGAGGCCGATGTTTTCTCTCAAATTGTAACGTTCGACCTCGATGCCGCTGGCGCTCAGCCAGTCCATGTCCCGCTCGAAAGCCGCGCGGGCACTGTCTTTGGAACGGATCTCGTCCGTGCAGGGGGTGAGCTCGAAGACTTGCACTTTCGTCATGAAACAACTCCGGATGCGAAACAACCCGGGGGTCAGGGCTGCCTGCATCCTATGATTCTATTCGGGACCTGTTTGTGCCCCAAGGAAAGCTTCAAACCCTCGCGGAACGCCGCAGCTTTCCAACGAAACGCAACAGCCGAAGGGATGAAGGCTGCCATGATCCATATTCCGTACTTGGGCGAAGTGGTGTCTCTGTTGACGGCCGTCTGCTGGTCCACGAACGCCGTGCTTTTCACCAGAGCCGGACAACGCGTGGGCTCGCCCACGGTGAACCTGGCCCGCCTCGGCGTCGCCTTCGTCGCCATGCTGGCCCTGCATACGGCGCTCTACGGCACCCCCTTCCCCTTCCATGCGGGGGCCGTGCGCCTGGGCTGGCTCGCCACCTCCGGCCTCATCGGTTTTTCCCTCGGCGACGCCCTGCTTTTCGAGGCATTCGTGCTGCTGGGGCCTCGGCTGGCCATGCTCATCATGACCCTCTGGCCCGTCTTCTCGGCCCTCATGGCCTGGGCATGGCTGAACCAGACCATGAACCTGCCCAAGGTCATCGCCATGCTCGTCACCCTAGGCGGCATCGCCCTGGTGGTAGCCGAGCGGGCCAGTGCCACGTCCGATCACCACAAGCCGCGCCGCTTCGTCCTGGGTGTGATCCTGGCGCTGGGCGGTGCCGTGGGCCAGGCGGTGGGCTTCATCTTCAGCAAGTTCGGCATGACCGGCGGCCTCGGGCCCATCAGCGCCAACGTGGTGCGGGTCAGCGCGGGCCTGCTGGCCTTGGCCGTCTGGCAGGTATTGAGAGGCGAGCTGATGCCCAACCTCCGCAAGCTGTCCGATCGCCGCGCCACCTGGTTCATCACCCTCGGTGCCATCTTCGGTCCCGTGATCGGCGTGATGCTGAGCCTCTTCGCCATCCAGACCGCCACTTATCTGGGCGTGGCGTCCACGTTGATGTCCCTGTCTCCGGTGATCCTGCTTCCCGTCTCCGTGATCATCGACAAGGAGAAGGTGAGCTTCCGCGCGGTTCTCGGAACCCTCGTCTCCATCGGCGGCGCCACGGCACTCTTCCTGCTGTGATCCTCCCATCGACCTGAAGCCCATCTCTCGTTTCCTGGAAAGAACGCACCATGCCTCACTTGCCCTACCTGGGTGAAGCCATTTCGCTGCTGACGGCCCTCTGCTGGTCCGCCACGGCCGTATTCTTCGCCCGGGCGGCTAAGCGTGTGGGCTCGTCAGCCGTGAACATCGCGCGGCTCAGCATGGCCCTTGCCGCCATGCTGCTGCTGCACACGATCGTCTACGGCAGACCTTTCCCCACTCACGCTGGCCTCGCTCCCATCGCGTGGCTGGCCACTTCAGGCCTCATCGGCTTCTCCCTGGGCGACGCACTTCTGTACGAGGCCTATGTGATTCTCGGCCCTCGTCTGTCGATGCTCATCATGACCCTGTGGCCCGTCTTCGCGGCGGTGATGGCCTGGGCTTTCCTGAAACAGGCCATGGGGCCGGCGAAAGTGGTCGCCATGCTCGTCACCCTGTCCGGCATCGCCCTCGTCGTGTCCGACAAGGGCAGCTCCGCCGCCGATAGCGGCAAGCCCAAACGCTACCTGCTGGGACTGCTCCTCGCCGTGGGTGGCGCCGTTGGCCAGGCCGTCGGATTCATCTTCAGCAAGTTCGGCATGGCGGGCGGCCTCGGCCCCATCAGCGCAAACGTGGTGCGGGTCAGCGCCGGTTTCCTCAGTCTGTCCATCTGGCAAGCCTTGAAGGGGGATCTGGGGCCGAACCTCCGCCGCCTGGCGGACCGGCGCGCCACGGTATTCATCACCTTTGGCGCCATCTTCGGCCCCATCATCGGCGTGATGCTCAGCCTGCTGGCCATCCAGACCGCGAAGTACCTGGGCGTCGCCTCGACGCTCATGTCGCTGTCACCCGTGATCCTCCTGCCCGTGTCCATGCTCCTGGACAAGGAGAAGATCCATCCGCGCGCCGTGGCAGGCACCCTCATCTCCATCAGCGGCGTGGCCGCCCTGTTCCTGATCTGATCCATCCCACAAAGGAAAACACGCATGAAAAAGGTCTTCGTCTTCGGCAGCGCCCAGTGCTCGGATTGCGTGGTTCTCAAGGATTTCCTGGAGGCCCACGAGGTGCGCTTCACGTTCATCGATGTCCTGGACAGCCTCGGCAAATTGAAGATGTTCCTCAAGCACCGCGACTCCCTGCCGATGTTCGATGCCGTCAAGGCCAAGGGTTCCGTCGGCATCCCGTTCCTGGTCGTGAACGACGGCGAGTGGATGACCCTGGAGGGGCCATCGGAAGCCATGCTGGCTAGATTGAAGAACTAAAAAGAACGTCCATCTAGGACAAGGATTCTTTATTTAACAATAAAGGAGCTGCGCTTTTAGGCTTCGATGAGAAAACGGAGAGTCTTGCTTTCCACATTTCTCTTATTGGTCATGGTAAAACCCGAGTAGGCACAGAGTTATAAAACAAAGTCAGTATTAACTCATAGTGCCCTTGAGCCCGATAACTCGGCAAGGTCGCTGGGAGATTCTATGCAAATCGGGAAAAAACTCAGCCTGCTACTTGTCGGCGTGGGACTGATCGCGGTCGGACTAATTTTCCTGGGTTTGGGTGGCATGGCTGCGTCCAATGCCAGCATGCAAAGCATGTACAACGACCGGGTTGTGTGTCTGCGTCAGCTAAAGACCATCTCCGATCTGTACGCCGTCAACATTGTGGATACTGCTCACAAAGCCCGGAACGGAAATATCTCACCAGCAGTCGCGATCGAGAATATCGAAGCCGCCCAGACAGGGATTGCAAAGGAGTGGGCAGATTACACGGCTACGTATCTCACACCCGATGAAAAATCCTTGGCGGATCAGGCCAGAGCGCTCATGGAGCCTGCCGATAAGGCCGCAGAGCGGCTGCAGGGTATTTTGAAGGCGTCGGATTCAAAAGCCCTGGAAGACTTCACAGTCCATGAAATATATCCGGTCGTGGATCCAGTCACCGGCAAGATCGGCGAACTTGTGGACCTCCAGTTGCGGGAGAGCGCTCGACTCTACAAAGAGTCGACGACCTCCTTCAGGAATCGGTGGATATTGAGCCTCGCCGCTCTCGTGGCAGGAATGACTCTGGCGGGGTTTGTTTCAGCATGGGTGGTCAGAGGAATCACACGCCCCTTAGGAAGAATGCTCGAGGGTATGGAGCACAGTGATCTCACTTTGCGGTTGCAAGTAGAGAGCAAGGACGAGGTCGGCCAGAGTTCCCGCGCCTTCAACGCTTACAACGAGCAACTTCACGGAGTTTTCAAAATCTTGTCCGAGCACGCCACGCACGGTGCGAATGGCAGCACGGAACTTTCGGCTGCCGCTGAACAACTTTCGGCGACTACCGAAGAAATCGCCAGGGACGCTACTCACCAGCAGTCCAGAACGGATCAGATGGCCAGTGGAATGGTGGAACTCACGGCATCCATCGAATCTGTCCTGTCCCACGCGGAACAAGCCAGAACCATGGCTGAAAAGACCGTAGCAGCAGCTTCGGAAGGCGAGACCGTGGGAGCCAGTTCCACCGAAGCCATGAACGCAGTCCGGACTACCACAGGCCAAATGGTTGCGGCCACCCGGGTGATCCAGGAAATCGCGCGTCAGACAAATCTGCTTTCATTGAATGCTGCCATTGAGGCGGCAAAAGCAGGAGCCCAAGGCAAGGGATTTGCCGTAGTGGCTGAAGAAGTCCGCAAGCTCGCGGAAAGGTCATCGTTATCCGCGAAAGAGATCGAAGGCCTCATCACGCACTCCCTGGAAGCCGTGAACCGCGGGGATCAGAGTGTCGCAGCGGTAGTTGAAAAGCTTGGAGACATCGAAAAGCAAGTGAATTCAACTGCCAGGATCGTCATCCAGATTGCGGAGGCCTCCACTGAACAAGCCCGCACCGCCGAAGAGGTTTCCAGGTTGGTGGAGGATGTGGCGGGTGGCGTATCTAATGGTGCTTCCGCATCCACGCAGCTGGCCGCAACCAGCCAACAGGTCGCTCAGACTGCCCAGGAATTGGCGAAGATATCTGAAGCGCTCCGGGCTCAAGTGGATAAATTCAAACTCTGACCGATCCAGCGCTTCGTATCCGAATCATGGCCTGGAAAAGCCGGTTTTCGGCTCATTGCGGCGTGGGAGTAAGCGAGAAGTGACGTGATGTTGGAGGCGGAAGGATCCCCCTGGAGCCAACATGAACCGCATGCCCACTTTTCGCGAATCCGCGCTCCTGGTCATCGACGCCCAGGACTCCTTCAAGGCCGCGCCCCGCTGGGAGCGCCGGAACAATCCAGCCTTCGAGCAGAATGTGGCGCGCCTCGTGGAGGCCTACCGGGAAGCGCGCCTTCCAATCTATTTCATTCTCCACTCGGACACGGACGAGCATTTCGAGACCACCAGTCCCCACTACAAGTTGATGGATTTCCTGGTTCCCCGCGAGCACGAGCCGATCCTGCACAAGATCACGAGGAACTGCTTCACCGGCACGCCGCTGCAGAGGATGCTCACGCTCCAGGGCGTAGGGCGGCTTGCCATCACTGGCATCCAGATGGAGCAGTGCTGCGAGACGACGGCACGGCTCGCCGCGGATCTCGGCTACACGGTGGATTTCGTGGTGGATGCGACCCTCACCTTTCCCATTCCCCATCGCGTCGATGGTCAGGTCGTGGGCGAACTTGGCGTAACCGAAATCGAGGAAAGAACCTGCTTCGCCCTGCGCGACCGTTTTGCGAGAATCGTGACTGCAGCCCAACTGGCGAGGGAACTCCAAGCCCCATGACCCGAGTCGTCTTCCTCATCCTGCCCGGCGTCGAGCTGTTGGACTTCGCCGGGCCATTGCAGGTGCTCCACGAGGCCTCCCTGCACTTCGGCGCATCCTACGAGTTGCATGCCTGTGCGCCCCAGGTCGAGGTTCCCACGGACCAGGGACTGAGACTCGCCGGTCTGGAACCGCTGCTGGAGCCTCGCTCCGGCGATTGCGTGTTCGTTCCAGGCGACCCGGAATTTCCACGTTCGCGGCCTTCGCCCGAGGTCCTCGAGTGGCTCTGGAAGGCGGATCGAGCGGGCGCGCGATTCTTCTCCATCTGCACCGGCGCCTTCCTGCTCGGCGATGCAGGGCTGCTGGACGGACGCCAGTGCACGACCCACTGGAAGTACCTCGAACGCCTCCAGCAGCGTTTCCCAGCGGCGCACGTGCTTTCCGATCGACTGTTCGTGACGGACGGCTCCGTGACCAGCAGCGCCGGTATCGTGGCGGGCGTGGACATGGCGCTGGACCTGCTGGAGCAGGATCACGGCCCGATGCTCACGGCCCGCGTGGCGCGGGAGATGGTCGTCTACATCCGCCGGGATGGATTCCACAGCCAGCTCAGCGTCTATCTCGACTACCGCGGACACATCCACCAGGGGATCCATTCCCTCCAGGATTGGCTCGTGGCACACCCTTGCGAAGACCTGGCCCTTCCGGACCTGGCCCGGAAGGCGAACATGAGCGTCCGGAATCTCACACGCCAGTTCCGGGCCGTCACGGGCATTTCCCTTCAGGACTACATCACGCGCTTGAAGCTGGAAAGGGCCAGGGACCTCATGCGCGATCCCTCGCTCACACTGGAGGCCATCGCGGAACAGTGCGGCCTGGGCGAAGCCCGGCGCCTGCGGCGGCTCTGGAGGCAGGCCTTCGGCGAGGCGCCTTCCAAAGCCAGGCGTCCGGTTCAGCCTTCCGTCCAGACGTAGTCCATCTGCCGAGCGGTGGCCAAGGCCAGGGCACGGCCCTCGAGGCGTTCCACCAGGTGCAGGCTCATGTCGATCCCCGCGGAAATACCCGCGGAGGTGACCACGCGGCCTTCATCCACCCAACGCACACCTTCCACGACCTTGGATTCCGTCAGCAGCTCCCGGAGGTCCGCCACATCCTCCCAGTGCGTGGTGACGCGTTTCCCCTTCAGCAAGCCAGCCTTCCCTAACAGGAAAGCCCCCGTGCACACCGAGGCGACGATTCGCGCATGCTCGTACTGTGCCTGGATCCAGCGAAGCACCGCGGGATTCTCCATCTCGGCATTCACGACACCGCCCGGCACCACCAAAAGATCCAGGGGCGGATGACCGCCGAAAGCGGAGTGCGGCAACACAAGCAGGCCGCCCCTCGTGCGCACAGAACGGCCCGTTTCGCCAATGGTGCTCACCGCGAAACAGGGATTCGCGCCCGGATGCATCCGCCCATGGACACGAGTGGCCGTGGAAAAGACTTCGAAGGGCCCTGCGAAATCCAGCACTTCGATTTCGTCGTAGAGATAGATCCCGATTTCGAACATCTGCGCTGACCTCCAGCCCCAGGCTGGGCGCATTCAGGTCGGACTCACAGATCAGCCCCGGCCAACCAGCGGTCGATCCCGGCCAGGTGATCACACGCGGGGCAGCGAAGCTTCAAATTCCCGCAAGCGCAACACCATTGGCCTTCAGCAGTTCCACCGCCTGCAATCCCGTCTGCCGGCCATGGGCCATCATCAGGCTCCGCTTCCGTCCTGGCATGAGTCCGGGATAGACGGTGTGGGTCACGACCTCGATGATGCGCTTGCCGCTGCGTTCCGCGGCCCGCTGGCGCAGGCGGTGGAGGTTCCGCGTGATCACGTCGTGGCTCTCGGCGATGCCCGAGGCGATGGTAGGCCATTTGGGACCCATCTCGGTGCCGCGGATGTGCTGGATGCGGTGGATCAGGATCGTGTCCACGGACTCGTCCGCCAGCCAGTGCTCGAAGGGCGAATCGTTGGCGATGCCACCGTCGCACCACCGCTCCTCATCGATGACGCGGTTGCGGAACAGTACGGGCACCGCGGAACTGGCCACGACCCACTCCGCCGCGTCGCCATGGTCGATGATGGTCTGCTCCCGGCGCGTGAGGTTCGTGACAGCGATCTGCACGCGAGGGTTCGTGAAGTGTTCGAGGTCCGCGCCCTCCAGCCGGGCGCGCAGGAACTTCACAGCATTGTTCCCGGAGAAGATGCCGGAACCATAAAGGCACATGATGACGCCGGGGAAGCGCAGAAGCGCGCCCCAATCCAGCAGACAGCGGCGCATGCCCCGCTGCAGGACGAAGCGTTCCAGCGCCGCGCCCTTCAGCCCCGCGCCGCACAGGACCGCCGCCAGTGCCCCCGAAGACGTGCCCGCGATCTGCTCCGGAAATATCCCCGCTTCGTGCAGGGAAGCCATGAAGGAAGCGTGGGCGAAGAACCCAAAGAACGAGGAACTCAGGGCGATGGCGAGTCCCCGCCGCGGAGGGGTCTTTGTTTCATCGGCGCTCATGGGTAGAGTGTGGATCAGGCAAAGGGACAAAGGCCACAGAATCCTCAAACGAAATTCCTCCGCCCGCACCCCCGTCCATCCAATGCGGCCAAGGAATCCGTTCTCCCCTGAGATGAGGCGATGCCGCGGTTGCACTTGATCGAATTCCACGAAATGCCCTGGTTCCCGAAAACCTGGCGGGACGTGGTCACCGATCTGCTTTGCGTCTTCTCCATCCACATGGACCCCTATGCATCGGTCTGCCCGAGGTTGGTTGCCGCAATCAACCGCGAGGGCTCGGACACCATCGTGGATCTCTGTTCGGGCGGACGCGGCCCCTGGCCAGTGCTCCAGACGCGCCTGGAGGACTCGGGCTGGAAGGGCACCATCCTGCTCACGGACAAATATCCCCACCGCGTGGAATCCACCGGCAAGGACCAGGCAGGCGAGCGTTTGCGCTACGCCGAGGAATCCGTGGATGCCCTTGCCGTGCCGGAGGGAATCCGCGGCTTCCGCACGCTGTTCGCCTCCTTCCACCACTTCAGAGAGCCGGACGCCCAGCGCATCCTCATGGACGCCGTCCACACGGGTACGAGCATCGCCGTGCTCGAATACACGAAGCGGAGCTTCCCCTGGATGCTCTCCGTCCTGTTGTCTCCAATCTACTTCTGGATCTACTGCCCCTTCGTGCTCCGGCCCTTCCATTGGCGGCACCTGCTTTGGATCTATCTCCTGCCGATCCCCATGCTGGTCATGGTCTGGGACGGCATCATCTCCAGCCTGCGCACCTATTCCACCGAAGAATTGCGCGATCTGGCGATCTTTCCCGGCTCGGACCTCTATGCCTGGGATATCGGCAAGGCGTCCTCCTCCGGTTCACGCTCGGTGACGTACCTGATTGCGGTTCCCAAGGACAGCGCCGGAGGGTGATTCAGTGCAGCTCTGTTCCCGCTAGTCGGCATTGAGCACTTCGGCGCATTTCCCGATCCAGGGATGCTTCGCATCCTTCGCGAGGTGACCTTCGATCCCATGCACGGGCACCACACCATGCAGCGCGTTGGTGAGAAAAACGGCCTGGGCGCTCATCAGGGTCTCGGTATCCAGGGAGGCTTCTTCGGCCAGTCCCGCGTCCAGCAGCGCGCCGCGGGCCACCCCGGGAAGGGTTCCATCCGCTACCGCGGGTGTTCTCACCCGATCGCCTTCCACCAGGAAGAGGCTCGTGCGCCCGCCATCGGTCAAGCGCCCAGTCTCGTTCAGGGCAATGACCTCGAAGAGGGCACGGTCCTCCGCTTCCCGCGTCAGGAGCAGGTTTTCCAGATAGGCCATGGTCTTGAAGCGGTTCAGAGGGTTATCGCGGCGGCGCACGACACGGCGTCCCAGGGCGATATCGATGCGTTCCGGCCGCGCCGGCTCCCAGAGAGCGACGGAAACGATCAGGCTCTCGTCCACCGCAAAGAGGCGCAGGACACCGCTGGAAAGGTGCGTGCACTCGGTGTGGTTCTCCAGGAAGGCGTCCACCACGTAGGCCTCCGGCGGGGCCTCCATGCCCAGGAAGGCGGCGCCGTGGGCCAGGCGCGTCATGTGCGCCTCCAGGCGCAGGGCGCGCCCATGGCGGATCCGGATGGTCTCGAAGACGCCGGCCCCATGACGGGCATTGGAGCGGGCCAGATCGACGCGGGCATCGTTCGTCAGCTTAAGCATTGGACGATGGACCTCCCTTTGTGGATGGTTTCCAGATACTCGTCTTGGGGATCGGAGTCCCAGACTACACCGCCGCCCACGCCGAACAACAGTTCTTCCCGCGAAGCCCAGGCGGTTCGGATGGGGATATTGAAATCCAGCTGACTGAGGTCGTGGGTGAACCAGCCCAGGGCGCCTGTGTAAACCTGGCGAGGCGCTTCCTCCAGTTCCCGGATGAGCTGCATGGCCGCGAGCTTGGGGCATCCCGTGATGGATCCACCCGGGAAGACCCCCTCGAGCAGCCCCTTCAAATCCAGGTCCGGCTTGAGTGCTCCGCTCACCGTGGCAACCAGGTGATGGACATTGGCGTAGCTTTCCAGCACCGGAAACGCCTCCACGCGCACGGAAGGAACCTGGCATACCCGCGTCAGATCATTGCGCAGAAGGTCCGTGATCATGGCCAGTTCGGAACGGTTCTTGGGACTCGCGAGCAGTTCCGCCGCGAGACGCGCATCGGTGTCCACATCCGCGCCCCTGGGAGCCGTGCCCTTGATGGGGCGGGTCTCGATGCGGCCATTCGCAACCCGCAGGAAGCGCTCGGGCGAGGAGGAGACGATGCTGAAATCAGGTCCAGCGATGAACGCCGAGAAAGGCGCGGGGTTGGCTTCGTACAGCCGTCGCGCGAATTGCGTCAGATCCCCCTCGAAGGCCCAGCGCTCCTGGCGCGTAAGGTTCGCCTGGTAGACGTTTCCCCGGGCGATCTCTTCTCGGATGCGCGATACCTTCGCGCAATATCCCTCCGCAGTGTCGGTGTCATGGGTCTTGTGCGCCGCGAAAGGTCCGTTGCACAGGGCATTGACCATCGCATCCATGCGACCAGGCATCTCGCGCAGGCCTTCGTAGAGGGTGCCCGTCTGGCGGTCGTAGAGTCGCACCTGGCGATGCAGCGCGAAATGGAAGTGCGGAACGGGGAAGGCGGGGGCCGGAGGCGCGGGCAGCAGGGGCTCGCCGAGGTAGCCGAATTCGTAGCCGATGAAGCCGATGAAATCGGGCAGCAGCGTAGGTACCTCTCCGCGCCGATCGAATCGCAGTTCCGGCAGCTCTGGCGTCTCCAGCACCAGGAGCGGATCCTCACCGTGGAGGATCCATCGGCCTTCAGGCCCGTCGCCATACAGCAGGGCGAAGGGGGCCCGGCCGGCGAGGACGAAGAAATCCTCCACGCGCAGATCCGCACTTCGCGCGGTCCAGAGCTCAGAAATGGCCAAGGACCGCATGACGCAGCATCTCCGCCCCGAAGGGGCTCAGAAAGGAATCAGGATGGAACTGGACGCCAGCCATCGGATACTGCCGGTGCCGGAGACCCATGACGAGGCCCTCCGCGGTTCTCGCGGAAACCTCCAAGCATTCGGGCACCTGGGTGACGCAAAGGGAGTGGTAGCGGCCCACGTCCATGGGCGAAGGCAGTCCTTCAAACAGGCCTCTCCCATCGTGTGCCACTGGTGACACCTTGCCATGCACTGGTTCCGGAGCGCGGCCCACACGCCCACCAAAGGCCACCGCCATGACCTGCATGCCCAAGCAGATGCCCAGGATGGGGACCCTGCCGCCGAACCATCGGATCGAAGCGAGACTCAGGGATGCGTCCTCCGGGCGCCCCGGCCCCGGGGAGATCACGATCATTGAAGGGTTGAAAGCCTCAATGCCCGCGAGATCCAGGTGATCGGTGCGAACCACCTCCACGACGGCTCCTGCCTCCACCAGCCCGTGCATCACGTTGAAGGTGAAGGAATCGAAGTTGTCGATGAGGAGAACGCGGGATCCGGACAAGAGGCACCGTGATTTCCATGATCGCCAATTTCGGAGCGTTCTGCGGAAAAGAGAGGAAAGTCCGGTTCATTCCGCAGCGCAGCCACAGACGACGGTCTTCCCCATAATTCCTACCACGCAGTCACCCACTGATCGGATCTATTCCGAGAATTACGTTGAAAGTAAACGATGAAATGGCACGTGTGCTGTCTGATGGACCACTCAGGCGGTGCTGCAGCCTTCACGATTCCTCCTGCCAGAGATACCAAAGTGGGACTCCCGGCCATCCCACTCATAAAAGGACAAGAGGGCCAATAGCACAACAAATCAAGGAGTCCTCGTGGGCGCCAACACCACACGGAAACCAACGGCCCAGCCGTGGTAGTTCGGGGTGGTTTGGAAACGTTTGGCCAAACTGCAGTAATAACTGTCGTCAATCCACGCTCCGCCACGGAAAATCTTATTTGAACCATTACTTGGCCCCGCCGGGTCCGTCTGTGGTGCACTTCCGTAGGTCCCAAACCAGTCCTGGCACCACTCATCTGCGTTTCCAGTCATGTCATAGAGGCCCCAGGCATTCGGGGTCTTCGTGCCCACGGGGTGCGTAGCATTCCCAGAATTATCGGAATACCACGCGTAGGCCCCCAGCTGCGTCACGTCATCGCCAAAATAGAAGGCTGTGGTGCTGCCGGCCCGACAGGCATACTCCCACT
>DCFP01000112.1:0-15264 GCA_002319925.1 Holophagaceae bacterium UBA1801
GCGTGATGCCGTTGGTCTTGTTGTTGATGCGGCCGGGGAACAGGGCATCCATCTCAAAGAACGTGGAGGCTTTCAGGATGTCAGTGTGGAGCTGCGCAACACCGTTGACAGAATGACTGCCCACGATGGCGAGGTTGGCCATGCGCACGCTGTGGCCGTTGTCCACGATGGCCATGCGCTGCAGCTTGGCATCATTGAAGGGATAGTGCTCCCGCACGACCATCCGGAAGCGGCGGTCGATCTCTTCGATGATCTCCATGTGCCGCGGCAGGAGCCGCCGCAGCAGGTCCGCGGGCCAGATCTCCAGGGCTTCGGGCAAGACGGTGTGGTTGGTGTAGGCGCAGACGTTCTGGGTGAGATCCCAGGCGAAGTCCCAGCCCAGGCCCTCCTGGTCCATGAGCACGCGCATGAGTTCGGGGATCGCCAAGGAAGGATGCGTGTCGTTGAGCTGGATGGCCACCTCGTTTGGAAATTCCTCCCAGGACCAATGGGGTCGTTTCTTGAAGCGCCGGACCACGTCCTGCAGGGTGGCGGAAACGAAGAAGTACTGCTGCTTCAGGCGCAACTCCTTGCCCGCGCTCTGATCATCGGCAGGGTAGAGCACCTTGGAGATGTTCTCGGAAAAGGTCTTGTCCTGCACGGCCTGGACGTATTCGCCGGCATTGAAACGACCGAGGTCGAATTCCCGGCTGGAACGTGCGGACCAAAGGCGCAGGGTGTTCACGGTGCCGTTGCGGAATCCGACGATGGGCGTATCGAAAGCCATGGCCCACACATCCTGGGTGTCCACCCACTCGACGCGATAGCGGCCTTTCTCATCGGTGGTGCCTACGGTGCGGCCGTAGTAGCGCACGGGCTGGATCACGTCCGGGCGGTTGATCTCCCAGGGGTTGCCGTAGCGAAGCCAGCTGTCCGGGAACTCCACCTGCGCACCATCGATGATCTTCTGCTGGAAGATGCCGTACTCGTAGCGGATGCCGTAGCCGTAGAAGGGCAGCTCCAGCGTGGCGGCGGAGTCCAGGATGCACGCTGCGAGACGGCCCAGGCCGCCGTTGCCCAGACCCGCGTCCCACTCCTGCTCGGCGATGTCCTCGAGGCGGAAGCCGATCTCCTCCATGGCCTTGGCGTAGGGCTCCTCCGCACCCAGGTTCAGGATGTTGTTGAGGAGCGAACGCCCCATGAGGAATTCCAGGGACAGGTAGTAGACCCGCTTGGAATCGCGGTGATAGTAGGCGTTTTGGGTCCTGAACCAGCGCTCGATCATGCGGTCGCGCACGGCGCGGGCGAGGGCCCGGTAGACATCGTAGTCCCGGGCGGTGTACTGATCCTGGGCCACGGAGTACATCATCCGGTGCGCGAAGGTATCGATGATGCCCTCCACGTCCAGGCGTCCAGGGGCGGGCTGGGGGATGTTCCGGGTGCCGATGACCATCGGGAACCTCATTTTCAGAAAGAGAATGGACTTGCAAGTATAGGGGTTCTAGCCGATTGGACCCAGGTTTTACCGCTTTGTCTACTCAACCGATCAGAAACCCGTAAGATGGATGTCGGTGCCTTTTCCCGACCCGGTGAAGAACCATGAAATTCTCCTCACGAGCCATCTACGGAATGCGGGCCATGCTCGTGCTGGCGCGCGCCCACGGACAGGGCTCCACCTTCCTCAAGGAGATCGTGGGACGCGAGAACCTTCCCGGTACCTACCTCGAACAGCTGATGGTGCCCCTGCGCAAGGCCGGCATCGTGCAGGCGGTGCGCGGCGCGCGGGGAGGCTATACGCTTGCCCGGAATCCTTCGGAGATCTCGGTGCTTTCCATCCTCGAGGCATTGGAAGGCCCCATGACCCTGGCGGAATGTCCCAGCGGCTCCGGGTGCTGCGGGAAACCCGATTCCTGCGCGCTGCAGGAGCTCTGGGCCGAAGGCAGTCGTGCCCTCACCTCGGTCTACGAAAGCGTGTCTCTGGCCACCGTGCTGGAGCGCCAGAAGACCAAGGAATCTTCCGCAGCCATCCACTACAGCATCTAGCGGGGCACTTTTTCCCCTTGGCAATTCCCAGAACTTGCCCGAAGCTGGAGTTTCACAAGATCTTTGGCAGTTCTATCGCGCGATATCCAGAAAGGTGGAGGGACGGGCCCTGTGAAACCTTGGCAACCTGCTCATTGGGGCGTGGTGCCAATTCCTGCCTGCGGTGCAAGCCGCGGGAAAGATGCTGAGCTGACGAGAGCTGACACATCGAAGGGCCCGGTCCAAACCGGGCCCTTCGTCATTTCTGGAATCCGCAGGAACGGCCAACTCGTCCAGGAGAACCCATGCCCGTCAAGATTCCCGATTCCCTCCCCGCCATGGGCGTCCTCGAAAGCGAAAACATCTTCGTGATGGGGGAGAACCGCGCGATCCACCAGGACATCCGCCCCCTTCGCATCGCCATTCTGAATCTGATGCCCACGAAGATCGTCACGGAGACCCAGCTGCTGCGGCTCCTGGGCAACTCGCCCCTCCAGGTGGAGATCGTGCTCCTGCACATGGAGACCCACGAATCCAAGAACACGCCTTCCGAACATCTGCTGGAGCACTACTCCACCTTCGAGGAGATCCAGCACCAGAACTTCGACGGCCTCATCATCACGGGCGCGCCCGTGGAGACCCTGCCCTTCGAGGAGGTGGACTACTGGGGCGAACTCACCAAGGTCATGGACTGGGCCAAGACCCACGTCTATTCAACCTTCTACATCTGCTGGGGCGCCCAGGCGGGACTCTATCACTACTACGGCATCCCGAAATATCCCCTGCCGGAGAAGATGTTCGGCGTCTTCCCCCACCGCGTGAACGTGCGCTTTGAGCGGCTGGCACGGGGGTTCGACGATGTCTTCTTCGCGCCCCACTCCCGCCACACCGAAATCCGGCGCGAGGATATTCTCGCCGTTCCCGAACTGGTGCTGCTCTCGGAGTCCGATGAATCGGGCGTCTACATCGTGATGTCCGCGGATCGGCGCCACATCTTCGTCACGGGCCACTCGGAGTACGACCCCCAGACCCTGAAGGGCGAATACGTGAGGGACGTGAACAAGGGCCTGCCCATCAAGGTCCCGCGGAACTACTTCCCCCAGGATGATCCCTCCCGGGAGCCGGAGGTGCGCTGGCGCGGCCACGCGAACCTCCTTTATGCCAACTGGCTCAACTACTACGTCTACCAGCAGACGCCCTACGATCTCGAGCAGATCCCGCGCGTGAATATGGATCCTGCGCTGTAGGCATACGGGGCGAACTTTCCCCGCAAGCGATGGTCCAGGCACCTGGAGGAGCCGATCGTTTGATTCGGTTTTTCTCCGCGAGGGGTGCGTTTATTCAGGAAAATCGTGGATCCTGTTTCGATTCAATTTTCCCGTTCAGGTCAGGCCTTGCATTGTTTACCATAGGAAAAACCATAGCTTCTTAAACAGATGAAACGGTCTTTAACCTGGATTGCCATGGCCACGATCACTCTGCCCGACATCGAGCTTTCCGATTGCAACCTCGACACTATGCCCATGCTGGCGAAGTTGAGAACCCAGGTCATGGGCTCTCGGGCGGAGGTCTGCGTGGAGCGGGCCCGCCATATCACCACGTACCTGCGCGATCTCGCTGACCCGAACGAGCCACAGATCCTGCGCTACGCCAAGGCCGTGCGCTGCTTCCTCTCCAACAAGGCGCCGCGGTTCTTCGATGGGAATCTCCTGGCGGGGACCACCACCTCGAAACGTTTCGGTGCACCCGTGTATCCGGAGCTGACGGGCCTGACCATCTGGCCCGAGCTGGACACCATGAGCACCCGCGAGAAGAACCCGCAGAAGCTGACGCCGGAAGAGGCCGAGGAATTGAACCTGCGGATCTTCCCGTACTGGATGGACCGCAGCGTCCTCGAGGTGACGCGGCACCGCTTCGGAAACACCGAGGCTATGGACCTCATGGCCCGCATCGTCTTCTTCATCGGGAGCAAGGCGGGAACCATCTCCCACACGGTGCCCTGGTACCGCGTTGCCATGGAGCAGGGCCTGGACTGGATCATCGCCCAGGCGGCCGCGAAGGAGCATGTGTTGCGCGCCCAGAACCGCTCGGAGAACGCGGATGCCATCGCCTTCTACCAAGCAGTCCAGGAAGCGCTCACAGGGCTCATCACCTACGCTGCCAATCTCGGAAGGTTCGCCGCGCTTCTGGCGGCGTCCGAGTCCGACGAAGACCGGAAGAAGCAACTGCAGATCATGGCCGATGTTTGCGGTCAGGTCCCTGCGGGAGCGGCGCGGAATTTCCGGGAGGCCATCAATGCCCTCTGGCTACTCCAGGTGGGCATCCACGCCGAGAGCATAAACATGGCCATGAGTCCCGGGCGGCTGGATCAGGTGCTGTACCCGTGGTACCGGCGGGACATCGACGGCGGGAATCTCACGGTGAAGGAAGCCCTGGAGCTGGTGGGCTGCCTCTGGCTGAAGCTCAACGACAACACCAACCTTGTGCCTGAAACCGCCGAGGAGTTGTTCGGGGGATCCGGCACGGTGCCTGCCGTCACCCTGGGTGGCATCGACTGCGATGGCGAGGATGCCGTGAACGATCTCACCTATGTGATGCTGCGGGCCACGGAACTCCTGAAGACCCGCGACCCCAGCGTGAACGCCCGGTACCACCGCGGCAAGAACCGCCGCGAGTACGTCCGGCGCGTGGCTGAAGTTGTAGCCAACACAAAAGCCGTTCCCGCGTTCTACAACGACCTGGTGGCCATCCGGACCCTGGAGAACCAGGGCGTCGCCACGGAGCACGCCAGGGACTACGCCATCATCGGCTGCGTGGAACTCGCGGCCTCGGGGCGGAGCTACGACGCCTCCAGTTCCATCATCCTCAACCTGGTTTCCGCGCTGGAATTGGCGCTCTTCGGCGGCAAGCGGCCTGTGACGGGCGATGACCAGATCGGCCCGGCCACCGGTGATCCAAGTACGTTCACGGCCTTCGAGGATTTCTGGCGGGCCTTCGAAACCCAGCTCGCCTGGGTCATCGGCCGGGCCATCGAACTGAACGAGCAGATGGGGCATGTCCACCAGGACGTGATGCCAACACCTTTCTTATCGAGTCTATTTCAGGGTCCCATGGACAAGGGGAAGGATCTCATCTTCGGTGGCGCGCTCTACAACTCCTCGGGCGCCACCCACGTGGGTTTCGCCGACACCGTGGATTCCCTCAACGCCATCGAGCAGGCCATCTTCGTGGACCGGACGTGCACCTTCGGGGAACTCCTTGATGCGCTGAAGACCGATTTCCAAAATGCGGAAAAACTCCACGCCTACCTCGTCTTCAAGACGCCGAAGTTCGGCACCGATCATCCTGCGGCCGCGCGGAACGCCCAGCGCCTCGTGGATTTCCTCTACGCCACGTACCAGTCGCACACCAACTATCGGGGCGGGAAATACCGGCCTGCCTTCTGGACCATGACCAACCACGCCGGGCAGGGGAAGCTGGCGGGTGCGCTGCCCAACGGCAGGAAAGCCCACCGCGTATTCGCCAGCGGCATCACGCCCGCATCCCAGGCGGCGGGGGACTTGGCGGCCTGCCTGCATTCCGTGGGCAGCCTCGACTATCGCCACATTCCCGGTGGTGTTGCCTTCAACCTGAAGTATCCCGCCCTCGAAGGGGACGAGGATCTGGACCGCTTCGTGGGCGCCATCGACGGCTACTTTCAGGCAGGGGGTCTGCACATCCAGTTCAACCTGATGTCGTACGAGACCCTGATCGACGCCAAGGCCCGTCCCGAGGCCTATCCCGATCTGCTGGTGCGCGTCTCGGGTTATTCGGCCTACTTCAGGGACCTCAACGAGGCTATGAAGGACGAGATCATCACACGCACCGCTTACAGCCTGCGAGAGGGCCAGGCTGTGGCGTTCCCGGTCGATCACCGCGACCTGTTGCCTTTCGACTAGGAGCCCCCATGCTCGATATCCGGCCCCTCACCGAATTCTTTGAATCGGAAATGACGGAAGGTTTTCTGGAGCTGCTGCTCAAAATGATGCGGCTCACTTTCCAGTTCGACGAGAAGTTCCGGCGCAACATCGAAGGCTTCAAGGGGCGCTATCTGTTCCGGAGCCGCGACGGCCAACTCACCGTGAGCACCGTCTTCGCCAACGGCGAGATGGAAGTGGGCGAGGATCTCATCGATGCCCCGAACATCACCATCACCTTCAAGGATGACAAGGCCCTGATGGGCTTCCTGCTGGCGCCGCGACCCGACATCCTGGGCGCCGTACTCAGGCAGGACGTGGTCCTCAAGGGCAACCTGAACTACCTCTACAAGTTCGCATACATGGCCAAGCGCTTGCAGCTCATGGCCACCTGCCAGGCATGAGCAGGCCCCTCGTCTTCCGGATCCGGAGATTCAGTCTGGATGACGGGCCGGGGATCCGGACGGTGGCCTTCTTCAAGGGGTGCCCGCTCGAATGCGCTTGGTGCCACAACCCGGAAGGGAAGGCACCGGAAGCCCAGCTGCTCATCCAGGATTCGCGCTGCATCCAGTGCGGCGAATGCGAGCGGGTCTGCCCAAGGGAAGCATCGCAGCCCTGCTCGGTTTGCGGCAGATGCTTCGAGGCTTGTCCACCCGGCGCCCGCAGCCTGTGCGGCGTCCATCACCCGGTCCAGGAACTGGTGCAGATCCTGCTCAAGGACCGGATGTTCTTTGGTTCGTCGAACGGTGGTGTGACGTTCTCGGGTGGTGAGCCCACCCTGCACATGGAGTATGTGGCCGACGTGGCGAAGTGTTTGCAGGAATCCGGCGTCCACGTGGCTCTGGAGACCTGCGGCCACTTCTCATGGGAGGCCTTCCGGACGCGGCTCCTCCCCTTCGTGGATCTGGTGCTCTACGACCTCAAGCTCCTGAACTCCGCGGAGCACCTGCAGTACACCGGCGTTGGCAACGAGATCATCCTCGAGAACCTCCTGCGCCTTCGCAGGGAAAAGGGACTCCGAATCACCATGCGGACACCCCTCATCCCCGGCATCACGGACACCCCCGCGAACCTGAGCAACCTCCGTCATTTCCTTCATCAGGCGGGATTGAACGATCACCGCTTGCTGCCCTTCAACCCGTACCTTCCAGCGTTCCAAATCCAAGGAGCAGAGCCATGCAGATCGACTTCCACCATGCCGTAACTTATGTTCTCGCCCGCCTCGCGGGTTTCGAACATTCCGAGGCCCAGACCATCGCCTACGCGGCCCAGCACGTGGACGACGCGACCAAGGACGGATGCATCCTGTTCGACATCGGGGCCATGTACCTCCACATCGAATCCGCCCACAAGACGCTTGATCCGGAAAACCTCTCCAACAAATCGAACAAGCTCATCTGGCTGCCCTTCCATTTCCTGCCAGGCAACGGGTGCCAGGAGGCGGGAAGGGAAGTGGGCGGAAGCTTCATCGAGAAGATCGTCTGCCGCCCGGGGAATCTGAGCCATGTGGCCAGCGACATGGTGGAGAACGCACTGAACGCGAGCCACAAGCCGAGCGCCCTGCATCGCCTCGGCGTCACCATGCACGTCCTGGCCGACACCTGGGCCCACCAGGGATTCGCCGGGGTCCTTCACGACATCAACGACGTGAAGAAACCGAAGGAAGACGGAGGATCCGGTTCCCTGGAAAAAGTGCTTGCGGAGATCGGCGACCTTACGGATTTCGCCGCCGAGACGGTGGCGCCGCGCGTGGGACATGGGCGGGCGGGCACGCTCCCGGACATGCCGTATCTCTCCTGGGAATACACCAACGGCCATGGGCAGCGGATCGTGCGGAACAACACGGAGATCTTCTGCGAGGCCGCCAAAGAGATGTGCAAAGTCCTGCAGCGCTTCCGCCAGCAGGAAGATCCCACAACCCGCGTGACCGGAATTCCTGCCGCCGATCTGGCGAAGATCCGTGGTCTCTTCGCGAGCCAGGCGGAAAAGGACGAAACCAAGCGGCACAAGGCCTGGCTCGATGCCATTGCGTCGGGCGTGTTCAGCTTCGGGAAGGCGGTTATCTCCTACGATGAGAACGACTGGAAGATCAAGGCTCTGGGTATGGGAGACGAGCGGCTCGAGTGCATCTACAAGCCCGAATTCCTGCAAAGCGATTGGAAGCACTTCCACGACGCACTGCAGGACCATCGCCTGGCGTTGCTCCACGACATCCTGCCGAAGTACGGCATCTGCGCCGGTTAAGGAGGCGTTCCATGGCTGCCTACCTGGATCCCGGGAATTTCCTCAGCGCGGGCGCAGAGGAGGCGAGAGCCCTCGCGAATGCCCTGGACAAGATCCTCACGGAGGACATGCAGGCGGATCCCTTCCGCATGATAGGAAACTTCCAGCGCATCCTCTCGGACAACGCCCAACGGCCTCTGTGGGACGAGACGGCCGCGAAGCTGGACGCGCTCTTCAAGTGCGGGCGGTACGCCCAACTGGATGGACCCATGATCGGCGTTTCCATGGGCATCCGCGACAGTGACTATTTCCGGGAGACGGCGAGGCTTTTCGGAAAGGACCACTCTACCATCGCCAACCTCGAGTGGATGGCCACCGCCTGGAACGCCACCTTCGCCAGCACCGGGATCTGGATGGGGAAGACCTTCGAGCCGGTGACGAAAGAGATTTTCGGCGCGAAGTGCGGGTACGCGCCGAAGGCCATGGGAGCTTTCGATCCAGCCACCGCACGGATCGGCCGCAACTTCTTCCGGGAACCCGCGAATCCGAACTTCCTGCAAGGGATTGGACTGCCCGTCCTGACGCAGGTCTGGCGCCTCAGGGACAGGCCCGCGGATATTCAGGTCCAGGGCTTCTTTGGCACGCTGCTGCAGCGGAATCTGGAAAAGGAGAAGGTCATTCCCTACACCCGGACCGGAGGCATCTTCCTCGCAGGCCCGGGAGCTTCGGTGGTGGAGGAGATGAGAGGCAAGCGGGTCTACCAGCTCAACTACCGCTGGCCGCTGCTGGAACCGGCCTTTCCCATGACGCGGCTCGTGGACGAGCTGGCGCAGATTGCGGAGGGAATCTACCTGGGCCAGCTGGTGATGGCTACCCGGCACTACTCCATCGGCCAGCTCCGCTTCTCGCTGTTCGGCGGCAGCGGTGCGCCGCTGGAGCTGGGAGATGCCTTCGGGGAAGCCACGGACGAAGCTGCCTACGGCTACCAGAACAATGGCTACTTCCTGATGATCGATCCCGCTTTCGCGAAGGACGCTTACAGCGATCGCGCCTTCCCGATGCTGCGCCCGCGGTCGGGGGAATCGGGATACCGCGAGCTTGGCTGCGATCAGGCGGCGGCTCCCGCCGTGCAGCGAACCAGCCAGCGTGACTCCGCTTTCCCCGCCGTTTCCGACTGGAAGGACGGCTGGCAAGCGGATTCCTCGCTTCGCGCGAAATTCACCACCTTCTGTCTGGATGAAGCTGGCACTGGCGAGCCGCTGAGGGATGGCGAATCCATCCTTCAAATGCTCCAGCGGGTGCAGAAGGAAATCTCCGCCGCGACGCTCCTCGACGACCATCTCCGGCGCTTCGAGACCCTCCATCGCCTCTTCCGGAGCGGTGTTCCGCCCACGGTCGTGGATGGCGTGTTCCAGGGCAAGGGATCACCTGGGCGTTTCGACGCGCCCGAGGCCCGCGATTGGTACGGCCAACCGGAACCCTGCACGGGCTTCACCTACTATCACGGCGCGACGCTGAACCTGCACTTCGGTTTCGCGGACACCTTCTATGCGGATGCCGAGCGCAGACTCCGGGAGAGCGCCGTGTTCCCGAGCGCGCTGGCGGTAATGCTCCAGAACGGCTCCAAGGGCCCCGATGTCCTGAACGTGCTCTGGGCCACCATCGGTCGATTCGTGTTCCCCTGGGCGGGGAAATCATTCGAGCGCATCAGCGGCCGGAAGTTGAGCATGCTCCTGGACGAGAGCCCCGACCTGGAACATCGCTATCCCGCGCGGGTAGCGGAATTGCGGGAGCATCCCGCGAGCTGGCCCCACTATGATCTGGTGCTGAAGGACCAAGCGCACGATCCAAACGGCCTGTTCGAATCCCATCTGCGGAGCGGTGCCTGGGATCAAGGCATGAACGAAGCCGACAAGGACTTCTGGAGGCAGGAAGCGGCCACGCGCTGGGTCTTCGGCAGCAACCTCCAGGATGCGCGGATCCTCTCCTCGGATCCGGTTTTCCGCGCCCTGGACATGAACTATCACGCGCCCCTGCCGTCCATCCAGGCCATGGCCAATGCCGGGCCCTCGCTCTTCGTGCGGCAGGGCTACACCTTTCTGGGCTCCTCGGACCGCGCGTCCATCCTGCCCGTGAACCAGGGCAAGCGCGTCTTCCAGTTCAACTACCGCTATCCCATGATCGGCGGCGCCGTGCCCATCGGACTGTGTCTTGACGAGCTGGTGGAGATCGCGGAGGGCCTGTTCCTGGGCCAGCTCATCTACGCGACGGAACCGTTCAAGGCATTCCATTCCTCGATGGATCCAGCGGAGTACCAGTATCAGCTCTTCGGTTACTTCCTGCTGCTGGACAACACCTGGGAGCGCCACCGCCAGGCCATCGGATTCGATGTGGACACCTTCAGCTGACCGCGCCGTTCCAGGCTAGATGGAACGGCCCATGGCTCGATGGGGCAGGATCAGGCCCTCGCATTCAAGTTCGTAGAGGTCGTAACCCTGGAATCCCCAGCGCCGATAGAAAGCCAGGGCCCGCGGGTTTCGGTCATAGGCCTCGAGCCAGATGCTTCGCCCGTTTCTCTTGCTGCTTTCCGCCAGGAATCGGTCCATGAGGGCATCGGCCACACCCGTGCCCTGCCAGCGGGCAGGCACGTAGAGCCTTGCCAGCTCGATGACGGGAGGAGGCAGTTCAGGAATGGGGCAGGGTTCTTCGCCCAGAGCCACGTAGCCCTGCCATTCGTCCTGGAAAGAGGCGAACCACACGCCGGAACGGCAGAGGCCCTCATAGACCGGTTGCGCGAAGACGGTGGCGCACAAGCGATCGAAGGCAGAGGCTTCGAAGTGCGATCCGAAGGCTTCCCGGAAACAGCCCTCCGCGAAGCGGGTCAGCCTCGGGATCTCCTGGAATTCCAGGCGCCGGATCGTCGTTTCCATGGTCGATGACGATAGCAGGGTTCAGCGAGTTAGGCCGCGGCTTTTGGATCATCCGTTCCGGAAGGAGCATCATGGGAAGCGGATCAACGTCGTGCCGGGAGCCTCCATGACCACCAGCGAATCCATTCTTGCGATCCTGAACGAGGGCAAGGCGTACCTCGATGGCCGGTGGGTCGGCGCCGATGACGGCGCCTGTCTCCATGTCACGAATCCTGCCACAGGCGAAGTCCTTGGCACGGTGCCGAACATGGGAAGCGGCGAGGCGCGCAGGGCTGTGGCAGCGGCCAACGAAGCTTGGCCTGCCTGGCGCAGGAAGACCGCCGGAGAGCGCTCCGGCATCCTCCGGAAATGGTACAAACTGATGCTCGCGAACCGAGAGGATCTTGCGGTGCTCATGACCCTGGAGCAGGGCAAACCCCTGGTCGAATCCCGGGGCGAAATCGACTACGCCGCCTCCTTCATCGAGTGGTTTGCGGAAGAGGGCAAGCGGATCTACGGGGACATCATTCCCCCTCATGCGGCCGACAAGCGCATCGTGGTGCTGAAGGAACCCATCGGCGTGGTGGCGGCCATCACGCCCTGGAACTTTCCCTCCGCCATGATCACGCGGAAGGCCGCACCGGCCTTGGCAGCGGGCTGCACGGTGGTGCTCAAGCCCGCCTCGGGGACGCCCTTCTCGGCCCTGGCGTTGGCGGCCCTTGGGGAGCGGGCAGGACTCCCACCCGGCGTTTTCAACGTCATCACAGGCGCCTCCAGTCCCATCGGCGCCGAACTGACCTCGAATCCCCTCGTGAGGAAGCTCTCCTTCACGGGCTCCACGGAGATCGGCAAGCGGCTCCTGGCGCAATGCGCCTCCACGGTGAAGAAGGTCTCTCTGGAACTGGGCGGGAACGCGCCCTTCATCGTGTTCGAGGATGCGGACCTGGACGCCGCCGTGGCTGGCGCCATCGCCTCCAAGTTCCGCAACACGGGCCAGACCTGCGTCTGCACGAACCGGTTGCTGGTGCAGGAACGCGTCTACGAGGCCTTTTCCGCCAAGCTCGTGGAGGCCGTGTCCCGTTTGCGTGTGGGGAACGGAATGACCCCCGGCATGGAGCAGGGACCGCTCATCGACCAGGCCGCGGTGGAAAAGGTGGAGGAGCACATCGCGGATGCGCTCGGCAAGGGTGCCCGGGTGCTCTTGGGTGGCAAGCGCCATGCGCTGGGCGGCAACTACTTCGAGCCCACCGTCATTGCAGAAGTAGAGCCCAGCATGCTTCTTTCGCGGGAAGAGACCTTCGGCCCTCTCGCGCCTCTGTTCCGGTTCCAGGATGAAGCAGAGGCCATCCGCCTGGCGAACGACACCCCCTTCGGCTTGGCCTCTTACGTCTACACCCGCGACCTGGCGAGGGCCTGGCGGGTCTCGGAAGCGCTCGAGTACGGCATGGTCGGGATCAACACCGGCTTGTTGTCCACGGCCATCGCGCCCTTCGGCGGGGTCAAGGAATCCGGGTTGGGCCGGGAAGGCTCCAGGTACGGCATCGAGGAATTCCTGGAGGTGAAGTACCTGTGCCTGGGCGGAATGGGGTGAGGACTGCCTGGACCTGGAACAATGGGTCCAGGGGGCAAAAAAGGGGTATTGCATGGGCTAGGTCAAAGTTGTATATACAATATGATACAGGTTAGTGATTTCACTCAACGCTTCACTCCTTTCCCCCGAGGTCCCTCATGCCCCTTCAAGTCGTGGAGTGCGTTCCCAATTTCTCCGAAGGCCGCGACATGGCCAAGATTAAGCTCATCACGGACGTCATCGAGTCCGTGGCGGGCGTGAAGCTGCTGGACGTGGATCCGGGTGCGGACACCAACCGCACGGTGGTCACCTTCGTGGGCGATCCCGATAGCGTGGTGGAAGCGGCCTTCCGGGCCGTGAAGAAGGCTTCCGAAGTGATCGATATGCGTGGCCACTCCGGTGCGCATCCCCGCATGGGCGCCTGCGATGTGTGTCCCTTCATCCCCGTGGAGGGCGTGGACCTGGACGACTGCGCGGAACTGGCGCGGTGCCTGGGCAAGCGCGTGGGCGAGGAGCTGGAGATTCCGGTCTATCTGTATGAGCACGCGGCGAGCCGTCCCGAGCGGCGCAACCTCGCGGTGGTCCGCAAGGGCGAGTACGAAGGCCTCGAGGAGAAGCTCAAGGATCCCAAATGGGCGCCGGACTTTGGCCCGGCCGTCCACGTTCCCACCTTCGGCGCGCTCATCACCGGCGCTCGCGAATTCCTCATCGCCTACAACATCACCCTGAACTCCCGCGACAAGGCCCACGCCACGGACATCGCCTTCGAGCTGCGGGAGAAGGGCCGCGTGGCCCGGCGCGGCCAGACCAATGCCTTCTACAGCAGCGGCAAGGAGCTGAAGTACGCGGAAGGGTTCTTCCCCTGCGGCAACTGCAATCACGACGCCACCACCTTCGAAGCCCTGGAAGCCCACTGCAAGGAAGTCCACGGCTACGATCTGCGCCAGCTCCTGAAGCTCAACGACATCGACGCCAGCAAGGGCGTGATGGGTCAGAAGGCTTACAAGGCGGGCCTCTTCACCCAGTGCAAGGCCATCGGCTGGTATGTGGACACCTACAAGCGCGCGCAGCTTTCCATCAACCTCACCAACTACAAGGTCACCGCACCGCACACGGTGCTTGAGGTCACGCGCAAGATGGCCGTGGATCGCGGCCTGGTGGTCACCGGCAGCGAGATCGTGGGTCTGGTGCCCTTCGCGGCCCTCTACCAGGCCGGTCAGTTCTACCTCCGCCAGCAGGGCAAGTCGCCCTTCGTGCCCGTGGCCGATGTGCTGGAGAACGCAGTGTTCTCCATGGGCCTGGCCGATGTGGCGCCCTTCGAGATGGACAAGAAGGTGCTCGGCTTGCCCAAGGTGGGCGACCTGATGTCCATGGTGGGCGTGGACTTCGTGGAAGAGGTGAGCCGCGATACGCCAGCCCCTGGCGGTGGGTCGATTGCCGCTCTCGCTGGCGCATTGGGCGCTGCGCTCGCGTCGATGGTCGCCAATCTGACCCAGGGCCGCACCAAGAGCCAGGAGGGCGAGAACGCCGTGCTGGAGGCCGCGGAGCGCGCCCAGAAGGCCAAGGATCTGCTCGTGCTGGCCGTGGACGACGACACCAATGCCTTCAACGCCTACATGGATGCCCGGCGTCTGCCCCAGGGCACACCCGCCGAGAAGACCGCTCGGGAAGAGGCCATGCAGCAGGGCCTGAAACTGGCCGTGGACGTGCCCTGGCGTACGGCCGCGACCTGCTTCGAAGTCATGAAGTCCTCCAGTTTGGCCATGCGCCACGGCAATCCTGCCTCCATCACGGACACCATGGTGGGCGTGCAGATGGGCTTCGCAGGCGTGCGTGGCGGCATCTGGAACGTGCTCATCAACCTTAAGGACATCACCGACGAAGCCTTCAATCAGGACCTTAAGAACCGCTGCGCCAAGCTGCTGAACGAAGCCAAGACCCTGCTGGACGAGAGCTGCACCTTCGGCGACCAGGCCCTCGAGAAAATGCTGGCCAAGAAGAATTAAGCGATTAAAAACCACAGAGGACACAGAAGAAAGTAGGAGGACGCAGGGAAACGCAAACGGCACCAAATTCTTTCTCTGTGCCCTCCATTTCTTCTCTGTGTCCTCTGTGGTCCACCTTTGTTGAATGCGGAATGACGATTTCAAAGGAGAAACCATGACCATCCAAGACCCTCGCCGGGACGAAAGCCGCGTCATCCATGCTCCCCGGGGCACCGAGAAGGCCTGCAAGAACTGGCTCATCGAGGCTGCGTACCGCATGATCCAGAACAACCTCGACCCCGAAGTGGCCGAGAACCCGAAGAGCCTCGTGGTCTACGGCGGCATCGGCCGCGCCGCGCGGAACTGGGAATGCTACGACAAGATCCTCGAATCCCTGCGCGGCCTTGGCGAGGACGAGACCCTGCTCGTCCAGTCCGGCAAGCCCGTGGGCATCTGGAAGAGCACGCCTGACAGCCCCCGCGTGCTCATCGCCAATTCCAACCTGGTGCCGAAGTGGGCCAACTGGGAGCACTTCAACGAACTGGATCGCAAGGGCCTCTTCATGTACGGCCAGATGACCGCCGGCAGCTGGATTTACATCGGCGCCCAGGGCATCGTGC
>DCFP01000112.1:15522-16099 GCA_002319925.1 Holophagaceae bacterium UBA1801
GGCATCGTGCAGGGCACCTACGAAACCTTCGCGGAAGCCGGCCGTCAGCACTTCGGCGGCGACATGGCGGGCCGCTGGATCCTAACCGCCGGCCTCGGCGGCATGGGTGGGGCCCAGCCTCTGGCCGCTACCTTCGCGGGTGCGGTGAGCCTCAACATCGAGTGCCAGCAGACCAGCATCGATTTCCGGCTGCGGACCAAGTACCTCGACAAGCAGGCGCGGGATCTGGATCACGCCATCGAACTAATCAAGGAACACACCGCAAAGAAGGAGGCCATCTCCATCGGCCTACTGGGCAATGCCGCGGACGTCCTGCCCGAGCTGGTGAAGCGCGCCAAGGCCGGTGGCATCAAGCCTGATCTCGTCACCGATCAGACCTCCGCCCACGATCTCGTTCATGGGTACCTGCCCATCGGTTGGACCGTGGAGCGATGGAAGGCCGCCCAGCTGGATGACGCCAAGCATGCCGAACTGAAGGACGCCGCGGGCAAGAGCTGCGCCGTGCACGTCCAGGCCATGCTGGACTTCCAGAAAATGGGCATCCCCACCGTGGACTACGGCAACAACATCCGCCAGG
>DCFP01000112.1:16356-20672 GCA_002319925.1 Holophagaceae bacterium UBA1801
CAACATCCGCCAGGTGGCCAAGGACAACGGTGTGGCCAACGCCTTCGACTTCCCCGGCTTCGTGCCCGCCTACATCCGGCCCCTCTTCTGCGAAGGCAAGGGCCCCTTCCGCTGGGTGGCACTCTCCGGCGATCCCGAGGACATCTACAAGACCGACGCCAAGATCAAGGAGCTCTTCCCCGAGAACAAGCACGTGCACCGCTGGCTCGGCATGGCCAAGGAGCGCATCAGGTTCCAGGGCCTGCCCGCCCGCATTTGCTGGCTGGGCCTTGGCGAGCGCCATCTCGCGGGTCTCGCCTTCAACGAGATGGTGAAGAAGGGCGAGCTGAAGGCGCCCATCGTCATCGGCCGCGATCACCTGGATTGCGGTTCCGTGGCGAGTCCCAACCGCGAGACCGAAGGCATGATGGATGGCACGGATGCCGTTTCCGACTGGCCGATGCTCAACGCCATGCTCAACGTCGCGGGTGGCGCCACCTGGGTGAGCCTGCATCACGGCGGCGGCGTGGGCATGGGCTACAGCCAGCACGCGGGCGTCGTCATCGTGGCCGATGGCACCGATGCGGCGGCCAAGCGCCTGGAGCGCGTCCTCTGGAACGACTGCGGCACCGGCGTCATGCGCCATGCCGACGCGGGCTACGAGATCGCCAAGGCCACGGCCAAGGCCAAGGGCCTCAAACTGCCCATGATGAAGTGATTACCGCGCGGTCGGTCCAGTGACTCTTGGTTGCGCCTCGGGCGCGGAACCTCCACAATCAGAAGGCTGAGCGAGGTCTTCCGTGCCCAAGCCCAAGAAATCGGGATCGCTGCGCGCCGGTGCTGGTCCCACGACCTTGTATCAACTCGTGAAGGATCACATCCGGCAGAAGATCCATGCCGGGAAATGGAAGGCGGGAGACCGGATCCCCTCCGAACACGAACTCGTGGCGGAACTGGGCGTCTCCCGCATGACCGTCCATCGCGCCCTGCGCGAAATGGCGGAGCAGGGCGCCCTGGTGCGGTACGCGGGCATCGGCTCCTTTGTCGCCGAGGATCGTCCGCAGTCGGGCTTGCTGAAAGTGACCAACATCGCCAACGAGATCAGAGCGCGAGGGCATGAATACTCCTGCGATGTCATCCGCGTGGCCAGGGAATCGGCCACGCTGGAAGTGGCGTCAGCTTTGGCTCTGGAGACAGGAGAATCGGTCTACCACGCCGTCTGCGTTCACCGCGAGAACGGCGTACCCATCCAGATCGAAGACCGCTACGTGAACCCCAAGGCCGCGCCGGACTTCATCAACCAGGACTTCAAGCTGATCCAGCCCTCGGAATACCTGCTCAAGGCGATCCCCTTGAACGAAGTGGAGCACGTGGTGGATGCCGTGCCCGCCACCACCGACGAGGCCGAAATGCTGGAGATCCGCGCCTCCCAGCCCTGCCTTGTGCTCACACGGCGCACCTGGACGAACCAGACCGTGGTCACCTTCGTGCGGTGCGTGCATCCAGGCTCACGCTACCGGCTGGGTACCCGCTTCAGAGTCAGCGGCCAGCAGGTCTTCGGCTGATTGACTCCTGGATTCACGCGGACTCACGACCAGAAAGATAGAAACGCCAAGACGCCAAGGGTGCCAAGAAAAGCAGGTTTCTTTTCTTGGCACCCTTGGCTTTCTGGCAGTGAATCATTTCCTCTGTAAGAAAAACGAGTTCAGGCTGGATCGGTTTCCAGTTCCTGATCTCGCATTGAACTGCGAAGGCTCTGTTGGAGCGCGATCACGAGGACCAGCCCCAACAGGCTGGCGAAGAAGCAGCCGCGCAGGATGATGTCGTAGGATCCGGTCGTCTCGTGGATCTTCGCCGCCAGGGGCGGGCTGATCAAGGCCGCGGCGCTCCAGGCGGTCAAGGCCATCCCGTAGACGCGGGGCGCTCTCGCCGGGCCGAAGACATCGGCGACGAGGGCGGGGCACAGGGCGAAGCCGCCACCGTAGCCGCTGGCGATGAGCCAAAGTCCGGCCACGAGGACCCAAAGTGATCCCGTGTTCTTGAGGAGGAAAAACAGCGCGCCCTGGAGCACGAACATTGCCATCCAGGTGGTGAACCGGCCCAGGCGATCGGAAAGGCTGGACCAGCCCAAACGGCCGAAGCCGTTGAAGAGGCCCATCACCGCGACAGCCGTCACGGTGGGAATGGAGATGGCTCCCGCGCCCTTCGCCATAGCCTCCTCGATCATCGGCCGGGCCAGGGCGATCAGCAGGATGCCCGTGGCGATGTTCAGGAAGAATACCGCCCAGAGCAACCAGAATCGGGATTCCGCAAGGCACGTCTTCGATCCGGCTGCATCGAGAGCCTTCGCGTCTTCCCGGAGTTGCGGAAAGGACAAATTCCGGGAGGCGATGAGGATGGTGAGGCCATAGGCGAAGCCCATCAGCGGGAAGGTGGAGGCGCAGGAGAAGCGCCGCAGGAGCCCCTCGCCGAGGAAGCTTGCCAGCAGTGCACCCAGGCCGAATCCACCCACCGCGAGACCCGTGGCGAAGCCCTTGCGGTTCGCGAACCACTGCATGAGGGTCGTCACAGGTGGGACGTAGCCGAGACCGAGGCCGATGCCGCCCACGCCGCCATAGCAAACGTAGAGCAGCCACAATACATGCAGATGAATCGCGAGACCGGCTCCAAGCAAGCCAGTGCCAAAGAAGGCCGCGGAAAGACCCACGGAACACCGCGGCCCAAGGCGCTTCATCAGCGGTGCGGCCAGTGCGGCGGTAAGGCCCAGGAAGGCGATGGCCAGCGAGAAGGCCCAGGTCAGCTGGGGCTTGGACCAGCCCGTCTGCGCCTGCAGGGATGGTACGAAGATGCTCCAGGCGTAGACGCTGCCCAGACAGACATGGGTCATGACCGCTGCCGCGGCGATCCTCCAGCGCGAGGTCATCGCTCACTCCTCATGAATGTTCGAGTTCAGAAAAGAATCACCACCAAGACACCAGATTTCAGTTTGTCTCGGCAATCGGCACAGCCGATTCCGAGAAGAGCACCAAGAAAGGCACCAAGAAAATAGAAGAGCTTTCGCTGTTCCTGGTGCCTTGGTGGTCCTATTTCTGAAGGCAGCGATGGATCAACGTGGATACGGAAGCAGTGATCCTCGGCCTAGGAGAGACCCGTGATGCGGCCTTCGTCATCGATGTCGATGACCTCGGCGGCAGGGATCTTCGGCAGGCCCGGCATGGTCATGATGTCCCCCGTGAGGACCACCACGAAGGCGGCGCCTGCGGAAACGCTGACATCGCGGATGGGCACGTCGAAGTTGCGGGGACGGCCCCTCAAGCCCGGGTCCGTGGAGAAGGAATACTGTGTCTTGGCCAGGCACACAGGCAGCGCGCCGTGCCCGCTCTCCTCCAACTGCTTGAACTTCTGCCGAACCTTCACGTCCGCCATGATGTCGTTGGCGCCATAGATGCGCTGGGCCACGGTCTTGACCTTCTCCCACAGGGGCAGGTCATCGGAATAGGTGTACTGCAGCTGCGCGGGGGCGCCGCTCGTGAGGTTCACCACCTCCTGCGCGAGCGTCTGGGCGCCGGCACCTCCGTCGGCCCAGTGGGTCGCCAGGATGGCCTTCACGTGCACGGCCGCGCAACCCTTGCGGATCACCTCCAACTCTTCCTCGGTATCGCTGAGGAAGTGGTTGATGGCCACGACCACCGGCAGGCCCCAGCTCTTGATGTTCTCGATGTGCTTAAGGAGGTTGGGCATCCCCTTTTCAACCGCATGGGCATTGGGAGCAACCAGTGCATCCTTGGCCACGCCGCCGTGCATCTTCAAAGCGCGAACCGTTGCTACCAGCACCACCGCATCGGGCGAGAGACCCGCCTGACGGCACTTGATGTCCACAAACTTCTCGGCACCGAGATCCGCGCCGAAACCGGCTTCGGTCACGGTGTACTCGCTGAGGCGCATGGAAAGTTTCGTGGCGATGAGGCTGTTACAGCCGTGGGCGATGTTGGCGAAGGGCCCGCCATGCACAAGGGCCGGGCTGTGTTCCAGGGTCTGCACGAGGTTGGGCTTGATGGCGTCCTTGAGCAGGGCAGCCATGGCGCCGTGGACCTTCAAGTCCGCGGCGGTGACGGGCTTCTTGCCATAGGTGTAGGCCACGATCACCTTGCCCAGGCGGGTCTTCAGTTCGATCAAAGACTCCGACAGGCAGAAGATGGCCATCACTTCGGAGGCCACCACGATGTCGAACCCGTCCTGCCGCGGGAAGCCATTGGCCGGCCCGCCCCGCGAGACGGTGATTTCGCGCAGGGCCCGGTCGTTCATGTCGACCACCCGTTTCCAGGTGATCCGTCGCC
>DCFP01000121.1:0-170 GCA_002319925.1 Holophagaceae bacterium UBA1801
TCCACGTTGGCGCGGATCGTCTGGAGGGGCATCTGGCCGGAGAGGTAGTCCTCGGTGCGGGCGATCTCGGCGCCGTTCAGGCGGCCGGAGACCTTGATCTTGAAGCCCTTGGCGCCGAAGCGGATCGCGGCTTCCTCCGCCTTGCGCATGGCGCGGCGGAAGGCGATGCG
>DCFP01000121.1:479-1998 GCA_002319925.1 Holophagaceae bacterium UBA1801
GGGCATCGATCTCAGGCTTCTTGATTTCCTGGATGTCCACGCTCACGGGGCGGTTGAGCTTCTTCTGGAGTTCTTCGCGCAGCTTGTCGATCTCGGCGCCCTTGCGGCCGATGACGATGCCTGGACGGGCGGTGAAGATGCGGACCGTGACCTTGTCGGCGGCGCGTTCGATGTCGATCTTGCTGATCATGGCGTTGAGGCCATGGAGCTGGGCCTTCAGTTCCTTGCGGAGCTTGAGGTCTTCGTGAAGCAGGTGGGCGTACTCACGCTTGGCGAACCACTTGCTGTGCCAGTTCTTGGTGTGGACGATACGGAATCCGTAGGGATGGCATTTCTGGCCCATGGCTTACTCCTCCCGACCCAGTTGCAGCGTGATGTGGCAGGTGCGCTTCTGCACGCGGTAGGCGCGGCCCATGGGAGCAGGCCGGACGCGCTTCATGCGGAAGCCCTCGTCCACAAACGCGGTCTTGACGATCAGCTCGTCAGGATTCACGGCGGGGTCTTTGTCGATGGCGTTGGCGATAGCGGAGTCCAGGAGCTTCTTGATGGGGGCAGCGGCATATTTCTTCGTGCTGCTGAGGATCCACTGGGCCTCCCCGGCCTGCTTGCCGCGGATGAGATCAACCACCAGCCGGGCCTTCTGGGCGGAGCCGCGGAGGTGCCGGATCGTGGCGCTGGAAACGATGTCGGTCATGTCACTTCCCCTTCGCCTTGGCGTCGGTCTTGCCGGCGTGGGCCCTGAATGTGCGGGTCGCGGCGAACTCGCCGAGCTTGTGACCCACCATGTTGTCGGTTACGTAGACGGGAATGAACTTGTTGCCATTGTGGACGGCGATGGTGAGGCCGATCATCTGGGGGATCACGGTGGAGCGGCGGGACCAGGTCTTGATCACGCGCTTGTCCATGGCCGCCTGGGCGGTCTCGACCTTCTTCTGGAGGTGGCCGTCGATGAATGGCCCTTTCTTGAGCGAACGTGCCATATGGGAATCTCCTAGTTGATCCGCTTGACGATGAACTTGGTGGTGCGCTTGTTGGAGCGCGTCTTGTAACCGCGGGTCGGCTGGCCCCAGGGCGTCACGGGATGACGGCCACCGGAGGTCTTGCCTTCGCCACCACCGTGTGGGTGGTCCACGGGGTTCATGACCACGCCGCGAACGGTCGGGCGGATGCCCAGCCAGATCTTGCGGCCGGCCTTGCCAAGGGCCACGTTCTCGTGCTGCAGATTGCCCACCTTGCCGATGGTGGCGGCGCAATCCAAGTGGATCTTGCGGATTTCCCCGGAGGGCATGCGGAGCTGGGCGTAGTCGCCGTCCTTGGCCACGAGCTGGGCGAAGGTCCCGGCGGCGCGGGCGATCTGGCCGCCCTTGCCCGGCTTCATTTCAATGTTGTGGACTTCGGTGCCGAGAGGGATGTTCTTGAGGGGCAGCGCGTTGCCGACCAGGATGTCGGCGTTCTTGCCGGCCACCACGGTGCGTCCCACTTCGAGGCCATCGGGGGCCAGGATGTAGCGCTTCTCGCC
>DCFP01000121.1:2247-4557 GCA_002319925.1 Holophagaceae bacterium UBA1801
ATGTAGCGCTTCTCGCCGTCGGCGTAGACCAGCAGGGCGATGCGGGCGGTGCGGTTGGGGTCGTACTCGATAGTGGCGACCTTGGCCGGAACGTCGATCTTGTTGCGCTTGAAGTCGATCACACGGTAGCGGCGCTTGTGGCCGCCGCCGATGTGGCGGGTGGTGATGCGGCCGGTGTTGCTGCGGCCGCCGGTCCGGTTGCGTTTGGCCAGGAGCGAACGCTCAGGCTTGTCGGAGGTGATCTCCTCGAAGCCCTGCTTCGACATGCCCCGCTGACCGGGGGTCGTTGGTTTGAGCAGCTTGATGCTCATCGGTTTCCTCTTGCCTAAAAAGTGGCGGGCGATAGTGGCAATGCTTGTCCGCCCGCGAGGTTGGAATGTTGGCTTACTTCTCGTTGGCGGGAGTCTGACCCTCGGCCAGTTCCACGTAAGCCTTCTTCATCGCGCTGGTCTGGCCCACCCAACGGCCCAGGCGCTTGGCCTTGGCGGGCACCTTGACGGTGCGGATGGACTTGACCTTGGCCTGGAGCAGGAGCTCCGCAGCTTCCTTGATCTGGTGCTTGGTGGCCCAAGTGGCCACTTCGAACACCTGGATGTTCTTCTCGCGCAGAAGCTGGCCCTTCTCGGTGAGCAGGGGCTTGCGGATCACTTCAAAGATCTTGGTCATGGCTTCACCACTTCCTGCAAGGCCAGGATGGCTTCCTTGGAGAAGACGACCTGGTCGTACTTCAGAAGGTCATAGACATTGACGCCCAGGCTCTCGATGGTCAGGACCTTGGGGTTGTTGTTGGCGGCCAGAACCACCTTCTCGGAAACCTCGGTTCCCACCAGCAGAGCAGATCCGCCCACACCCATCTTGGTGAGAGTGTTGGCCAGAGCCTTGGTCTTGTGGGTCTCGATTTCCCAGTGCTCCACCACCATCAGCTGGCCGGCGGCGAGCTTGGCGGAAAGGGCATGGCGCAGCGCGGAGCGGCGGGCCTTCCGGGGGAATGCGTAGTCGTAGCTGCGGGGACGGGGACCGTGAACGGTCGCGCCGTGGCGCCACAGGGGGCTACGGACGGAGCCGATGCGGGCGCGGCCGGTGCCCTTCTGCTTCCAGAGCTTTTTGCCGGAGCCGGAGACGCCCGTGCGATTTTTGGTCGCTGCCGTGCCCTGGCGCAGGGCGGCGCGGTAGTGCTTCACCGCTTCCCACAGCAGAGCCTCGTTCACCTGGCTCGGCGCGAAGACTTCATCGGCCAGCTCTATCGAGCCAACCTTCTTTCCGCCGAGATCGAGTACGTCAAAGTTTGCCATCGTCTTCTCTTTCAAGCCCGGCCGCGCTTGCCACTGCGTTCGCCTAGGCTCAATTCGCTGCCTGCCGGGCTTTGCACCTATGAAAGGTGCCTGCGCCTGGCCGGCAAGTGCTATTTCTTCTTGGCTGAAGCCTTCTTGGAAGCCTTCAGAGGATCAACTGTGCCCGAGCCGCCAAAGCCACGACGCTCACGCGGCGGAGCCTTTGACTTGGAGATCAGGACGTATCCGTCCTTCGGTCCGGGAACCGCACCTTCCACCATCAACAAATTCTCTTCGAGATCGATACCGCGAATCCTCAGATTGCGAACCGTCACGCGATCTACACCGTAGTGGCCCGGCATTCTCTGCCCCGGGAAAACGCGGGAGGGAAATGAGGATGCCCCGATCGAACCCTGCACCTGGAACATGTGCCCGTGGGCCTTCGGTCCGCCGCCAAAACCATGGCGCCGAACAACACCCGCAAAACCTCGTCCCTTGCTGGTGCCAATCACATCTACGTACTTGTCGTCCGCGAAGATGTCGACCAAAACCTTATCGCCAGCCTTGATGCCCTTTGCAGCTTCGCCGTCTGCCGCTGCGACTTCGGGTTCGTAGACGACCTCCCGAATGAGCTTGACCGGGGGAACACTGCTCTTGGCAAAGTGGCCGGCCATGGGCTTGTTAACCTTAGAGCTCTTTACGAACTCAACCAGGCCAATCTGCGCCGCTTCGTAGCCATCCTTGGCCATCGTCTTCAACTGCGTGATCACGCACGGACCCGCCTGCAGAACGGTGATCGGGTGAACGTCACCCTTCTCATCGAATACCTGCGTCATGCCGATCTTCTTGCCTAAAATCCCTGTGACTGCCATCGTCTCTCCTCCTCATCATGCGTTGGCCGTGCAGCTGCCACGCACTGCCGGGGTTCTTGCCAGCTATTTTTCGAAAGCCTTGATCTCAACGTCCACGCCGGCCGGAAGATCCAGCTTCATCAGCGCGTCCACGGTCTGCTGTGTCGGCTCGAGGATGTCGATGAGGC
>DCFP01000056.1 GCA_002319925.1 Holophagaceae bacterium UBA1801
GTTGCCAAACGTAACCCCGCAATAAACGGGGAGGAAAGCGCTCCACGACGCGCATTCTATGTCTGCGATATTCTGCGGCCCATGTCTACCCGTCCACTATCCGCTCTCTTTGCCCTGGCCCTGCCTCTCTTCCCCGCCGATCTGGTGCTCAAGAACACGCCGGCGCAGGTTTACTTCAGCCCGAATGGCGGATGCACAGAGGCCATTGTGGCTACCATCAACGGAGCGAAAAAAACCATCTTCGTTCAGGCATACAGATTCACCTCTACCCCTATTGCTGGAGCATTGAAGTCTGTCCATGACCGTCGTTTTGATGTCTGAGTAATTCTCAGCCGAATCCTCAAGCCCACGTGAAAGAGCCCTACTTATGGCTAAAGACAAAATCGCCCCAAGCAGAGAACTGGCTTCAAAGGTGGTCTTCGCCGCCCTTCAAATCCTTAAAGAAATGGGCGGCCAAGCGCCTGGAAAAGAGGTGATTGCCGCCATTGAAGACCGCGTCGCACTGGATGATTGGGCCAGAGCTACTTACGAAAAAACTGGCTACATCAGGTGGGTATCGATCCTTCACTTCTGGAGCATTGGCGTTATTAAAGCTGGGTTCCTCATCAAGAAGAAGGGGGTTTGGTATCTGACACCGGATGGGGAAAATGCCCTCAAACTGGGCGAGATTGGACTTCAGGAGGCGGCCAGTGCTGCCTATCGCAAGTGGAAAAATTCAAACCAGCCTCAAGATGAGAGTGGAGAACAGGATGTAAGCGACGTAGGTGAACAGGGGCAGGAAGCCACAATCCACGTGATAGAGCAACAGGCCATTGAGGGACTGAAGAAGCAGATTAACCTGAAGAATCCTTATGAATTTCAGGATCTGGTGGCTGCACTGCTGCGAGGGATGGGGTATTACACACCATTTGTCGCTCCTCAAGGCAAGGATGGTGGTGTTGATGTGATTGCCTATCGAGATCCACTGGGCACCGTATCCCCGCGTATCAAGGTCCAGATCAAACACAGGGAGAACCCGGCCTCGGTGTCAGAAGTCCGCCAGCTTATGGGTCTCCTCCAGAAAGATGGTGATGTTGGGATGTTTGTGTCCTCTGGTGGCTTTACTAACGATTCCAAAACCACGGCACGAAGTTCACATGTCCATGTGGAACTGGTCGATTTAGACCGGTTCATTAGTCTCTGGCAGGAGTTCTTTTCGAAGCTCAATGACGAGGACAAGAGCCTGCTGCCCCTAGTCCCGATCTATTTCTACCACCCGTCTCTGACTTAACCCAATTGATATACCTTGTCGTGGTTCGCGTAGGGACATTGAGGTTGCCTAATGCTCTGAGTTAACCGGCGTTACCGAAGCGGCACGGTGAATGAAAACGAACAGAATAGAAAGTTCACCAATTTTGAACCTAACCGTCTCGACACGCCAGTATCTGTTACACCCGCTCGATCAGTTCCGGCCCGTCATTCTTCACGTTTCCCACCGCAGACCCCACCGGCCAAGCCTCCATCAACTCAGCATCGAACGGTTTCAGCAGGTCTTCGGGATTCCGGTTCTCCGGATCCAGCCAGGCATCTGCGTCGCGTCGGTCGAGGATGACGGGCATTCGATTGTGAATGGGCTGCATCAATTCGTTCGCGGTCGTGGTGACGATGGCGCAGGTGGTCAGCTCTCCATCGAAACCTAGCCATGTATCGGAGAGGCCAGCGAACAGGAAGATGCCCCCGCCCTTGGGCCTGATGAAACGCGGCACTTTGGTGCTGCCCACCTTCCGCCACTCGTAAAAACCGCTGGCAGGGATGAGACAGCGCCAATGACGGAAGGCACCGCGGAACGTCGGCTTGGTCGTGATTCCTTCGGCTCGCGCGCTGATCGGCTTGGGTCCACTGTCTGGATCCTTCGTCCAACTTGGCACCAGACCCCAGCGAGCAAGAGATGGTACACGCTCGCTCTTCTCGGGGCGCACAATCACGATCCACTGGCCAGGGGCTATGTTGTAGCGCTTCTCGATTCGGAAGTCTCCTAGCCTGCGAGAGCCCGTTTCGCTGGCCAGTTCTTCACTCGATGCGAATAACCCGAAGCGTCCACACATGCCCAGATGGTAGCCGCCATGCGGGTTTGGAGGCCATTCGATGTTCACCAGATCCAGAAACGTGGAGATAAGCATCAAAGTATGAAATCGCGTAAACCCAATGGTTATGCGGTTCTTCACCGATTTTTTCGGATCGCCTTTTTGATGGGTAGAAGTATGGGGGCAGGAGACAAAGAAATCGCAAGCTCTTTATTTTATTGGGCTTGTGATCGTTTCTGGCGGAGGGCGAGGGATTCATTCCGGCCCTGCGGGCCTTCGCTCCACACGAATCGCAAGGCTTTCTGTCGTGAGTCGACAGCCCACAGGGCTGTCTCGTTCACGCCAATGCGAAAGCCAGCGATTCTGTGATTCGAATCCCTCTCTCCCGATATGAGAAAGCCGCCAAGCGGCGGCCATTTGGCGGAGGGCGAGGGATTCGAACCCCCGGTGGGTTGCCCCACGTCGGTTTTCAAGACCGGTGCCTTAAACCGCTCGGCCAGCCCTCCGTATGAACCATCTTGAGGAACAGGGCCGCTCCTGGCAAGTTCCCTTGCGGTACTTAGCTTCAGCGGGTAGCATCGAAGGTTCAAGGAGAGATGCCGGAGAGGCCGATCGGGCTCGCCTGCTAAGCGAGTGTATTGGGTAAACCAGTACCGAGGGTTCGAATCCCTCTCTCTCCGCCAAAGAGGCCGCCACGAGGCGGCCTTGTTTTATTAGGTTACGAACGCATACCCCAGCAAGCGTCTGCGTCCAGCTTGGCTTCGGCTGGAGATTTGGAATGCGATTGGTCGGGCATCTTTCCTCTGACTCCGTTTTCACGTGCCAAAAGTTCCCGCGCGGGGTTTCCGATAAGTGGAGAACACCAACCATCTGCAGCATCCAGGAGTCTGTATTTTCAAGGAAACCTCGCAGGTTTTCACTGCATCTCACAAGGGAACTCACCGTACACCAGGAGGTGCCCCATGCCTCGGGGCAGAGTGAAGGCTTCTCCGCTCGTCGTAGGATCCCTGTCGCCCGTGGCGAAGGGCTCTGTTTCTGTCGATTTGCTCCACAAGGCCGTCGTCGATCCGCATGCCATCAACCAGACGCTGGAGGAATATGTTCAGGCTTGGTTCCAGGGGGATTCTGATGGCATGGAGCGATGCCTGCACCCGGATCTCACGGCGCGGCTGGTGCAGCTGGATGGCATGAGTTCCGGGATCCAGATGCTGCTGCGGGGGCAGGGAATCCAGGCAAGCCTCGGAGTGTGCACGCATCCCACGGATCGGAGCCGGGAGATTACGATTCTGGATGTCTCCGGGCATTCCGCCAGCGCCCGCGTGCTTCTGGGTGATTGGGTAGCCTACGTGCACCTGTCCTTCACGGGAGAGCGTTGGGCCATCGTGAACGTCATGTGGGAATGGCTCTCCTCGGGAACCAAGCGGAGCGCTTGACCCCCCGGTTCGACCTTGAATCCTACCCCTTTCCCAGGGGTTTCCCGCTGCGGCACCACTCACTGTAGGAGCCAACATAGAGTGCGGCGCCGGGCATTCCCGCGAGTTCCAGGGCGAGCAGCGTATGGCAAGCCGTAACGCCGGATCCGCAGTGCACGGTCAGGCGATGGGGTGGAGTGCCATCCAGCAGCTGGAGGTATTGCTTCCGCAATTCGGCTGGGGATTTGTACCGGCCCTGGGCCTCCAGGTTGTCGGTGTAGGGCAGGTTTAACGTGCCCGGGATGCGCCCGGCCACGGGATCGATAGGTTCCACCTCGCCTCGCCATCGCTCGCGGCTGCGCACATCCAGGACCTTTCGGGTCGGTTCCTTCAGGAACTGCCCCACCTCGCCGATGTCTGCCATGGGCCAGTGCCAGGTTTCGCCGGGATAGGGAGGGAGCGCTTCCAAGGGCTCCGGTTCCTGTGTGGTCAGTTCCATGCCTGCTTTCTGCGCTGCGATGAGACCTCCATCCAGCAGCGCCACCTTTTCGTGGCCGAAGGAACGTAGCATCCACCAGAGACGGCAGCCGCCATTGCCGCCGGACGCGTCGTCATAAGCCACGACAAGCGTTTCGGGGCCGATGCCCCAGGCACCCAGTTGGGCCGCCCAGGCAGCTGGCGCGGGCAAGGGGTGGCGGCCGCCCTTGGCCGGATCGAACCCCGGATCCGATGCAGTGCTGAGGGAGACGTTCAGATCGGCGTGGATGGCTCCGGACAGATGGCCGGCAGCGAAGATTTCTTTGCCGGCCCGCGCATCCAGCAGCCGCACAGGCACCTCAAGGGCGAGCAATGACTCAGGGGAGATCAGGGGACCAAAGGACATGCCTTCCTCCTGGTTCCATCATGCATGTTCGAGAGGGGACGATCCAGGTTCCGGCTTATTGGCTTGGTATCGGCAGGATTTTCAGGGAGATGGGGCCAGGATACTTACGAATTCTTAAAAAGTTATGGGTGGCGCCGATGAAATGGGTGGACTAGATTCAGCGATGAATCCCCGTTGTTTTTGCGTTTGAGTATCACCAGGAGTGGTATGAAGATCCGCACAATCGCTTCTCCGGCTGCCGTGCTGGGCCTTTTCATCCTGAATTTCCTGTTCTTGGCCTGGGTGCTCCTGGCCCGGAACCTGGAGATCGGTTCCCTGCTTTTCACGGGTGTGATCGTGCAGGCGATGCTGGGCATGTTGCTCTATAACCGGTCTGCCGCGAGGATCCGGGAATACGACCACTCCCTGGACCACAGTGAACGCTATATCCAGGATGTCGCCGAACTGTCCATGGATGTTCAATCCATCATCGAGGCCAAGACCCAGAAATACCTCTACATGAACCCGGCCGTCACGAAGGTGCTGGGCTACAAACCCGAGGAATTCGTGGAGGGCGGTCTTGAATTCTTTTACAACCATCTGCATCCGGAAGATCTGCCCCACGTGAAGCGAGACATGGAGCGGATGCTGGACCACGGGTTTGGCTCTCCGGGTCCCAATCGTGAAGAGTTCATCCAGGAAGAGATCTACCGGGTCAAGACCAAATGGGACGAATACCGCTGGTTCCGCAGCCGTCGCATGGTCTTCACCCGGAACCTGGACGACTCCCCCAAGGACATCCTCTCCGTGGCGCGGGATATCACCGAGCAGCGGGGGTTCGAGATCGCGCTGGTGCAGGCCCAGGAATTCGAGAGCCTGGGCAACCTGGCCCGGCGGCTCGCCCACGACCTCAACAACATCCTGATGGGGATCCAGGGCTATTCCGAGCTGGGTGTGGAAAACCGCGAGGACACGCGGCGCATGGAAGAGAGCCTCCTCAAGATCCGCGAGAGCGTCGGCCGCGCCACGGACATCTGCCGGCAGATGCTCGCCTTCGCCGGACGGGGACGGGTCCAGATCACGCGGTTCCAGCTCAACGAGTCCCTCCGGGAGGGTCTGCCCTTGGTGGAGAACCTGCTGCCGGAGAACATCCAGCTGGTGCTCGATCTGGAAAGTGATCTTCCGAAGGTGAGCGCCGATCCCAACCAGGTCCGTTACGCCCTGCTGAACCTCGTGGTGAACGCCATGGAAACCATCGGCGCCCGGGAGGGGGACATCACCATCCGCACCTACCTCCGCCAGTTCACGGGCGAAGGCGATCCGGAGCACCGGGGTCTCCTGGGCGATTTCGTTTGCCTGGAAGTCCGGGACTCTGGACCCGGCATGTCCGAGGAGACCCTCAACGGCATCAGCGACCCCTTCTTCCGGATCAAGCATCCGGGCCGGGGCCTGGGCCTGCTCACGGTGAAGGGCATCGCCAGCGAACACCACGGGTTGCTCCAGACCGAGAGCGAGCCAGGGAAAGGAACCATCTGCCGGTTCTACATGCCCGCCGCGACGCGGGATGCCCTGGTGGACGAAAAGCCCGAAGCCCCGCCCATCACCGTCGAAGCCGGAGTAGTGCTCGTGGTGGACGACGAACCCACCATCCGGGCCATCCTCAGCCAGGGTCTCGGGAATGCCGGCTACAAGGTCATCGAGGCCATTGATGGTGTAGATGGTTTTGGTGCCTTCGTGCGCCACCGGTCCTCCATTTCCGTGGTACTGCTGGACCTCACCATGCCCCGCATGAATGGCGACGAGGTCTTCGAGGAGATCCACAAGCTGGCACCGGAGATCCCCGTCATCCTCATGAGCGGGTACAGCCAGAGCGAAGCCACCGCGGCACTGGCGGGCAAGGGCCTCGCCGCCTTCCTGTCCAAGCCCTGCAGCATCAAAGAAACCCTGGCCGTGGTGCGCAAAGCCATGGGTCAGACGGCTCCCGGCGCGCCCGTAATGCCATGAGAAGACTCGCACCGTGGTTCGCGGCGGCCTTCGTTCTGACGACCGCCTGTTTTCGCGATCAGCCGTTCCGCCTCGAGAACAAGAACCTGGGCATCATCGCTGTATTTCCCGGCGAGCCCCGGCTCCACAAGTTTTCCGAACCTACGCCCTTCGGCGACATGGAATGGTTCAGCACCACCTATGAGCCCTCCGGCCGTTTGGACCGCAGCTTCTTCATCAACGTAGGGAATCTGCCTCCAGGGGACAAGGGTGGCGCCACCGAATCCCAGATCCTGTCCACCATGGAATCCTTCCTTACGAGGAAGATGGGGAAGATCGAAACGAAGGCGCTGCCGGCTAGCCGCGGCGCTGGTTTCAGCTATTCGGCCAGTTTGCCGGATGGCAGCTATGCCGAAGGGGTGACGATCCTGAAGCGAGGGCGCATCCACCAAGCCCAAGCCACCGTGGCACGATCCGATGACCGCGAATTGAGGGCGTTCCTGGACAGCTTCGCAGTGATGTGAATCACCGCTGCAGCAGCGCGCGCACCGCCTGCACCAGGTGTTCCGCTTCGGCCTGGGCACTGAGGATAGGGTGATCTCCAGGTACCGCTTCCCCAATGCCCAGGAACGGCACGCCCGCGGCTTCCGCGGCTTCTCGGTCGTGCGGCCGGTCGCCCACGTAGAGGTGGGGTCCTGGACAGCCATCCAAGGCTCTCCGGATGAGGCCCGTGCGATCCAGGTGGGGAAGGCTGCCAAGCCGCGGAATGCGCGCGTCCACATCCAGGGCTTTCGCCTTGAAATCCAGCACCGACGGGGCATTGCCGGATACCAGCCAGACCCTGTGCCCCTCCTCCACGAGCATGGCCATCCCTGCCACGATGCCCCTGAACACCTCGGGACTCCGGCCTTCCGGATGAAAGGCTCCCCGGAACCGATTCAGGCAGGCCTGGTCGTATTTCGCGTAGTCATCGATGGACAGCGCGTTTCCGAAGCGCTTGCGGTGGAGCTCGTCCACGATCTCCCAGTCCGTGGAGCCCCTGCAGTCCTTCAGATCCTGGGCCGTGGGCTCCTCGCCCCAGAGATCGCCCAGGGCCTGGCGCAAAAGGACGTAACCGCCGCCGAATGAGCCGAGCGTTCCATCGAGATCGAAACAAAGAGGCATGATGACCTGCGTTCCAAACCTTCATCCTACCCGTAACCTGGCTGGGGCCGGAGGCATCGGTACAGAGGAACGGGGGAGACGTATGACTGAACCTACGGGACGTCTGGATTGCCAGGAGACGGCGCGGTATTACCGGGAACTGGTGCGCCAGAACCTGAGGGAGCTGAGCTTCAAGCCGGGCATGGCGGTGGTGCTCGGCAGCGAGGACCCCGGCAGTGTGCTCTACCGCAAGCTGCTCATGAAGGATGGCGAGGAACTGGGCTTCGCGGTGAAACCCTTCCTGGTTCAGAGCAGCCTGGAAACGGCGAAGCTCGTGGCCCAGCTCAACCAGGACAAGACCGTCCACGGCATCTTCGTCTTCTATCCCTTGGGGTATCCCGATCTGAAGGACGACGAGATCATGGATCTCGTGGATCCGGGCAAGGATATCGAAGGACTGCACAGCATCAACATCGGCTACATGACCAAGTTCAGGAAACGGCTGACCGGTGGCCACGAGCGCCGGGCCATCGTGCCCTGCACGAGCCGCGCGGTACTCAAGGTCATCAAGCAGGGTTTCGGGGCGGACCACCTCGCGGGAAAGACGGTGCTGGTGATCAACGACAGCCTGCGCGTGGGCAGGCCTCTCACCGCCATGGTGGCCAATCTGCGTGGCACGCCCATCCTGTGCCATCGAGACTCGAATGCCGCGCATCTGGAGCGATTCGTTCGGCTGGCCGATGTCATCATCAGCGCAGTGCCCGTGAAGGATTATCGCCTGCCCGCCGAATGGATCCGTACTGACGCCCTTTGCATCGATCTGAGCTACGAAGGCAATTTCGATTTCGAGGCCTTGCGCGAGCGCGGGATCGTCTTCACGGACAACGCCAAGAACAGCGTGGGCCGCGTGACCCGGGCCATGGCCCTCCTGAATCTGACCTACGCCGCGGGCTGGTGACGCGAAGTGCGTTATGCTGGTTCTGCACCGCGGAACAGGCAGGCTGCTGGATATCCGACTTTGCGCGCCACCGCTGGGTGCTGGAGTAGCTGATGCGTTTGCGTTCCATCTTTGCCATCTTCATGCTGAGTCTTTCGTTGTTGGGCGCAGCCGTCCAGGAACCTGCCCAGGGCGAATTGCAGTACCGGGCCGTGATCAGGTTCCGGGATGCGAAGGAGCCCGTGACCACGCGCTTCACGCTGATACCGACGCCCATCGCGCAGACGAAGAACAAGGTGAAGAAGCCCCGCATGGGTGGCTGGCGCCTCGAAGCCGTCCAGCACAAGGACGATCCCTTCGCCCAGGCGGCGGTCCTGGCGCGGGTGGAGCGGCTGATGTACTTCTCGGGACCGGCGCCTGGGCTGGTGCAGAAGCCCATCTACATCCGCTACGACGAGAAGCGCTGCCAGGTGTGGCAGGTGAACATTCCTTCCGGCTTGCAGGCCTACGCTTACCTCGTGCAGGTGGCGCCGGATCTTCTCGCCTTGGCCTACTTCAGCGGCAGCTTCAACAGTGGTGACCTGGCCAGCGTCGAAATCCAGCTGGAGCATTTCCGGATCCATCCGGGTGCTGCCCCAGCCGAGGAAGGCACGCTCCTGCTGTCCACGCTCCAGCGGCTCGCGAAGGCCCCGGCTGCCTCCATCGACGACACGGGGCAGCTCACCGAGAAGATCGAGTAGGAAGCTTCCATTACGGCCCAGTGCTCCATTGCACATTCCCACCCCGCAGGCGAAACCAGCGCTGCGTGAAGGTGCCCGTTCGGTTTATTCTTGTTTTTTGGGGGCACCATGGCGTTCAAGGATGAATGCGGCGTATTCGGCATCTGGCCCGCATCTGAAGCCTCACGGCAGACCTACCTGGGCCTTTACGCTCTCCAGCATCGCGGCCAGGAGGCCGCCGGGATGTGCACGCGCGACGGCCGGACGCTCCACCTTTACAAGGGGCAAGGGCACGTGGCCGACGTCTTCGATCAGGCCACTCTGGATGGGCTTCCCGGTGACGCGGCCATCGGCCACACGCGCTATTCCACCACCGGCGGCAACGTCGCCTCCGCCGCGCACCCGTTCATGGTGAAGGGGCGTTTCGGGCAGTTGGCCCTCTGCCACAACGGCAACCTGACCAACACGGAGTCCCTGCGCGACCAGCTCATCCAGGAAGGCCAGGTCTTCAGCAGCCCCTCCGACTCCGAGGTAATCCTGGCGCTCATCAACCGCGCCAAGGCCAAGGACCTCAACGAAGCCATCGTGGAGGCCCTCAAGCAGGTGGAGGGAGCCTACTCCCTGCTCATCCTTTCCGAGGACCGGCTGATCGCCGCCCGGGACCCCCACGGCTTCCGGCCCCTGGCCCTCGGGAAACTCAACGGCACCTTCGTGCTCTCCAGCGAGACCACTGCCTTTGATCTGCTGGGCGCCGAGTACGTCCGTGAAGTGGACCCCGGCGAGCTGCTGGTGATGGGGCCCGAGGGCGCCCACTCCCTGTTCCCCATGGAGCGGGTGCGCGCCAAACCCTGCGTCTTCGAGCACATCTACTTTGCGCGACCCGACTCCCTGGTCTTCAGTCAGAGCGTTCTCTCCACCCGGCGCGCCATGGGGCGGCTGCTGGCCCGCCGCCATCCGGTGGAGGCGGACTACGTGGTTCCCGTCCCGGACTCGGGCGTGCACGCGGCCCTGGGCTATGCGGAAGCGAGCGGCATCCCCTTCGAGTTCGGCCTGATCCGCAATCACTATGTGGGCCGCACTTTCATCGAGCCCAAGCAACACATCCGCTCCTTCGGTGTGAAGGTGAAACTCAACCCCGCGAAGGAGCTGCTCCGCGGCAAGCGCGTGGTGCTGGTGGACGACAGTCTCGTGCGCGGTACCACCAGCCGCAAGATCGTGCAGATGGTGCGTGCGGCAGGGGCGGCGGAGATCCACCTGCGCATCAGCAGTCCGCCCACGACGCACTCCTGCTTCTACGGCATTGACACCCCGACCCGGGAGCAGCTCATCGCCAGCCACCAGTCCGTCGAGGATATCTGCCGCTACATCGAGGCGGACTCACTGGGCTATCTCACGTTGGAGGACCTCCAGGCCTCTATGAAGGATGCGGATGGTATGGGCTTCTGCTACGCCTGCTTCACCGGCAACTATCCCGTCACGCCCCGGGATGGCAAGACGACCTGCGGGTAGCGCGCATGGAAGGTCCCACCGGCGAACTCCAGGAGCGATTCGAGGATGGTCTTCGTTTCCTTGCCGCGGCGCTGGCGCTGCGGGTGGATCACCGGAGCATGGCGGCGGCCATCAGCGCCGCCTGCGATGCCGTAAGATGCTTCCTTAAGATTCTCGAAACCGCCGCGGAACGCCATCTGGCGGACCCCGGTGGCGAGGTGAACCGGCTACGCGACCAGTGCGTGGCCTTGCTGACCCTCAGTCAGAATCCCGAGGACGCGCTGGAGCACGCCCTCGAGGCCGCGCGGCTGTCCCGTGATGAGGCAGCGCGGCTGCTTCCGCAATTGATGATCGAACGGCGATGAAGATTGCGATTCTTGGTCCACGGGGCCCCCTCCGCGATCGCAGTGCCGGAGGCGCAAGGAGCGGGAGCACAGCGCTGTGCGCTGTGCAATCGGGGGGTAGTCACGACTCGGGAAAAGTGCAGCAGAAATCAAGATGGGACCAAAAGGGCTGAAATGAAGATCGCCATCCTTGGCCCCACAGCTTCGGAGAAAAGCGCGCTGGCGGCGGAGGTGGCGCGGCGGATCGGAGGAACGGTCGTCAACGGTGATCCATTTCAAGCCGTCGAAGGCATTCCCATCGGAACCGGGCAGCCTTCGCTCGATGAACAGGGAGCCGTGCCTCACATCGGATACGGCTGCCTGCCTTTGACCACTTCCCTGAATCCGGCGAGCTTCGGAATCCAAGTGCGAGCGTGGATGGAGGGTCTCGAAAACCTCGTGCTGGTCACGGGTTCTGGGCTATATCTGCGGGGCATCTGGGAACAGTTGGACGAACTGCCCGATGTCCCCGAGCGGATCGTCGAGCAGGTACGGCACTGGCATGCCGTAGTCGGCGCACCCAGGTTGCACCGGTACCTCTCAAGCGTGGACAGCCTGCGTGCATCGGAGTTGCACCCCAATGACAGCTCGCGCATCCTGCGGGCTCTGGCACTGTACCTCGCGACGGGCCGAAAACCTTCAGCCCTTTTCACGGGAGTGAACCGGAGCGTTCCCGAAGGTTGGGCAGCACTTTTGGTCCTGCCCGAGCGGGAGCGCCAGCGGGAGCGCGTGGCCCGGCGCGTGCGGGCGATGGTGGAGCAGGGCTGGTGCCAGGAAGTCCAAACACTCGTCGATCAAGGTCTCGCGCAGGACCTGCGCCGCCTCAAGCCGCTGGGCTACGTGAACTGGCTGGATGGCAGTGACAAAGCTGAGATCGAAGCGGAGATCGTGCGCGAGACCCAAGCCTATGCCAAGCGCCAGGGCACGTGGTTCCGCAACCAATTGCCCGGCGTGCCGGTGTGGGATCCGGATACGGTATCAGTGGAGGACGCGCTTCAGAAACTTGCGCTCTACTTGCCGAGCACGCCCGTGGCCCCCAGCACCATCATGGCCAAGAAGAACAAAGCGTAGCCACAGCAGCAGAAAAGCAGGGGCGTATAGGCGGCGCAGACCCCGCGCCAGGTGTCCGTTCGGTGCAAGCGCGCCAGGCTGACCCCGAGGGCGGCCGGCGCAGCCAGCAGGGCGATGGATCCAATGAACGGGATCCAGCTGACGAGCGAGAAAAACGCCAGCAAGTATCCGCAAGTGCGGAGGGTGGTGTTCAGGTCCCTCCCCTGCCGCAGGCCGCCCCAGAGCCACAGCAGGCCGTGGTTCAGCAGCCCCACGAAGAGCATGCCCACGAATTGAATGAGTGGCAGCAAGACCAGGAACGCCAGAGGCAAGAAGGCGAAAAGCCAGGTGGGCGGCGCGTTCTTGGACGCGTGTTCCAGGGAAGCCATCATGCCCACGAAGAACATGAGCGCCAGGATCCCGAGCCAGAACAGGTACACGGGAATGCCCAGCACGATCAGGAACCGCCAGGGAGCGGTCAGCGACTGGGTCACGGGAACGCGGTCCACCAGCTCCATGGGGTTCCGGAACAGGAGTCCGAACATGGCCCAGATCCGCGGCCAGAAACGAGGTTCCGCGGCCAGATCCTCGAAGGGGACGGGCCGCGTCTCTTCGCTTCCGTAGGAATCCGCATCCGGATCCAGATCCGCCGCGGGAGCGTGATAGGGATTGAATTCATCCGTGCTCATGCGGCGTTCCGGGCTTTCGCGGTTTCCACCAGGGTTTCGATGGTCCGCCGGACTTCGCGCATCAGCGCTTCACGATCCGTGAAATCGCCAGGGTTGACGGGCTTGCCGAAGAGAATTGTGTAGCGTCCGGGACGGAAGTGCAGGGAACCCGGCGGAAGGGTCTTGAAGCCACCGACGGTGGCCAGGGGCACGATGGGCACTCCCGCGCTCAGGGCCATGGCGAAGCCGCCCTTCTTGAAGGGACCCAGCTTGCCCGTGCGCGTGCGGGTACCCTCGGGGAAGATCACGACGGTTTTCCCCCCGCGGATTTCAGCGGCAGCCTGATGGATCTTGTGGATGGCCTGATCCCGATTGCCTCGGTCGATGAAGATGGTACCGCCGAGCCGCGCGGCCCAGCCCACGAGGGGCACCCATTTCAATTCCTTCTTGGAGATGTAGACCGCGGGCACCGGAATGGCGGAGATCAGCACCGGGGGATCGAGGTTGCTCTCGTGATTCGACATGAAGATCACGGGCTGCTTTTCGTTCCGGATGTCCTCCGGAAGATCATCCCATCCTTCCATTTCCAGCCGCACGCCTCCGATGCGGAACATCTGCCGCGCCCAGAGCGGGCCCATGGTGTAGAAGGCTCGCTTGCCGCCCATGAAGGGCGCCAGAAGGAGGATGAGCAGGGCGCACACGATCACCGTGAGCACGCCCCAGAGAATCATCAGGATCCCCCAGAGCCAGGTGTTCCGAAACGTGGCCACGCATTTCCCTCCCCAGGTCTAATTGAAACCTATCGAGGCCGGAACACCAAGGACCAGGAATCGTCAGGAACGGGACTGCGCTTGATTGGCCTCTTCCAGCGAGCGCGGGAAGAGCAGGTGATTTTCCAAGTAAATGTGGACAAAGAGATCTTCTTCCAGATCCCGGAGACCTAAGTACAGCGCCCGGATGGCGGGCACGGCTTCCAGCGGCAGACTGAAGTTCCGCGTGATTATCGCGATGTTCTGGAACAGTTCTTCCGCCGCCTCGTGCTCCGTGATGGCCATGCGGTGCAGGTCGTCCAGGGTGATGAAGACCGGGCTCCGTCCATCGGCACCATTGGCCAGGATGGAAGGAAAGATGATGCGGTCTTCCATATCGAGGTGCTTGAGCAGATCCTCCCGCAGGTGATGGAAATGGATCTTGATCTCCTGCAACTCTGGATGCTGCTCGCCGTGCTTGTTCAGGGCCTCCTCCAGAACGCGGCCCAGGCGGATCAGCTCTTGGCGTGTGTATGTGTGGTGCCTGTCCTGGATGTAGTGCACCAGGTCCGCGAGGGGGGCCCGCGCCCAGTCCTCCATGGACGGCGTCATGCCGTTTTCCGGGCTCATGGCTACCAAGGTCCGAAGGAAATCCTTGAAGGAAATGCCCGCCTGGTCGCAGACGTCGGCGATGGTCTGGTCGTTCACGGAATTGATGTCCACCCCCAGGCGCCGGAATAATCTCCGGGCCTTGGAATAGTCCTTGCCGAGATCTTGGAATTGGGTTCCAGGTTCGATCTGCATGGATGGCTCCACACTGTGTCTAAGGCTGTGATGAAGCCCGGGCAAGTTCCGCTACGTGCCCTCGGTCACGTTTTCATGGCACAGGGTCCTCGCCGCCATTGGTCAGGGGCGAGCAGCGGATGATTCGCCACGTGGTAAGTATTCCCCCGCGCAGGGTTCCGTACCTCTGGATGCAACCGAGCCCGTAGTGGCTGCAGGTGGGTTTGAACTTGCACTGGGTCGGGAGGATCGGGCTGAGGGTGGCTTGGTAGACACGAATGGCGCCCCGGAGAATCCAGGCCGTGGGCTGCAGGTTCACGGGCAGGAACGCTTCCGCCAGCAGGAAGATGCCTACCGCCAGGAAGGGGTGCGTGAGGGCCCAGTTCACGGCTCTAGGCCTTTGACGCATGCTCGGCCTTGAGCTTCCGGGCTTCCTCCAGGAAGGCGGAAACGATGTCGCTCTCGGCCACCTTCCTGATGAGTTCGCCCTTACGGTAGATGCGGCCCTCGCCCGCGCCGCCAGCCACGCCGAGATCCGCCTCCCGGGCCTCGCCGGGGCCATTCACCACGCAGCCCATGACCGCGTAGGTGATGTGCTCGTGGTTGATCTCCTTGAGACCATCTTCGATTTCCTGGGCAACCCGCTTGAGATCGATCTGCACGCGGCCACAGCTGGGGCAGCTCACCATGTGGAAGCCGCCGGACCTCAATCCGAGGGCGCGAAGCATCTCGTGGCCCACGCGGCATTCCTCGGTACCCTCGCCGGTCAACGAAACGCGGATGGTGTCGCCAATGCCCTCCGCCAGCAGGACGCCCATGCCGATGCTGCTGCGGATGGTGGCGCCCCAGGGCGTGCCCGCCTCTGTGATGCCGAGGTGGAGCGGGTAGTCCACCTGCTTCGCCAGCAGACGATAAGCCTGGACCGTGCGGATCACATCGCTGGCCTTGAGGCTGACCTTGGTGTTGTAGAAGCCTTCCTTCTCCAGCAGCTCCAGATGGTGCAGGGCGCTGGCCACCATGGCCTCCGGCGTGGCGTGCCCGAATTTCTCCAGGAGTTCCTTTTCCAGGCTGCCACCATTGACACCGATGCGGATGGGAATGCCCTTTTCTCCAGCCTTGTCCACCACCGCCTTGACGCGATCCTGGCCGCCGATGTTGCCGGGATTGATGCGGAGGCAGGCCGCGCCTCCGTCGGCGGCCACCAGGGCCAGCCGGAAGTCGAAGTGGATGTCTGCCACCACGGGGATGGGGCTGCGCGCGCAGATCTCGTGGAAGACTTCGCCAGCCCTGGTGGTGGGTACGGAAACCCGCACGATCTCGCAACCGGCTGCGGCGTAGTCGTAGATCTGCTTGACGGTGGCATCCACATCGCGGGTGTCCGTCTTGGTCATGCTCTGCACCGGGATCGGCGCATCGCCGCCCACGGGAACATTCCCCACCATGATCTGGCGCGACTTGCGCCGGGGGGACAACGGCTTCAATTCCAGTTCAGACATCAGGACCTCTCCCGGCTTCGATGCCGGCAGGGACCAGTCTACTCCTTCAAAGTCCGCTCCTTGGGCTCAGGGTCCTGCTCCATCGGCTTGCTGCTCAAGGCCAGATCCAGGATCCTGCCCTTGGCGTAGGGCTTGGTGATGTAGGTGTGGAGCCGCTGGATCTGGGCCAGGACGCGGGCCATGTTCTGGAGGCATTCCCGCAGCGTGACCATCTGCTGTGGGGTGGGGGGCTCGGCGGACTTCACGAGGTGATCCAGCAGGATCTGGGTGGCGGCCATGGGCTGAGCCAGTTCGTGGGCGGTGCCTCCGGCCACTTCCAGGAGGGCCCTATGCCGCTCACCGGCCAGCGCGGCCTCGTCCTGGCGGTGCAGCCGGACCATCATGCGCAATTTGGCTAGGAGTTCGGGGAAGGCGTAGGGCTTGATGAGGTAGTCCAGGCCCCCGGCCTCGATGCCTTCGCTGATCCAGTCCTGCCCGACGCGGACGGCACTGAGGAAGATGAGCGGAGTCCGTTCGTTCAGCGGCAGCTCCCGGATCTGCCGGCAGGCCTCGATGCCGTCCATGCCCGTGAGGCTGACGTCCATGAGGATGCCCTCGAAGATCCGCTCACGGCAGTGCTCGATGGCTTCTTCCGCGCTTTGCGCCAGGGTCAGCACGAAGGGGTGGTTCTTCAGCTCCATGCTGAGCACTTTGAGATTCCCCGGCAGATCATCCACGACCAGGATGTGTCCAGGATTCTCGGGTGTTGGGATGTAGGCATCTAGCATAGGGCTCTCACGATAGTCACCTTATCGGAGAGCCCCGTGCATCGCATCAATTCTGGCACTACCGAACCATGTTCAGGACTTCCTGGAGCAGGGTGTCCGCGGTGGTCACGATGCGGCTGTTAGCCTGGTAGCCGCGCTGGGCCACGATGAGCTGCGTGAACTCCGTGGCGGTGTCCACGTTGGACAGTTCCAGCTGGCCGCCCAGGATCTTGCCGCGCCCGCCCTCGTTCGCCGCGCCGATGTTCGGGGCGCCGCTGGACAGGGTCTGGGACCAGGAGTTGTTGCCCTCTTTGGACAGTCCGTTCATGTTCGGGAAGGTGGCCAGAGCCACTTCCGCCAGTTGGATGGTCTGGCCGTTGGTGAAGTTGCCCGTGATGATGCCGTCCTGATCGACGATGAGACTGCTAATGGTGCCGGCTCCCGCGCCGTTCTGGGTCGTGCTGGTGGTCGCGGAAGGCGACGCGAAACCTGTCAAGCTCGCGGTAGCGCCATTCCAAATGTTCCACGCGATGGTGGAATTTGCAGCACCGTTGGGCCACCCCGTGACCGTTATATTCTGGTTGGTGGCGGGTGTGGTGAGATTTCCCATATTGTCGAAAATGGCCTGTGCCGGGCCGGTCACCGTGGTGCCCGCATCGCTGCTGTAGGTGATGTTCCAGGTGCCAGCGGCGGCGGTCTTTGTGTAGGTGACCAGTACAGTGTGTGAGGCGCCGAGGGAATCGTAGACCTGAACTGGGGTCGAGAAGACATCGCCCGTGGCGGCGTTGGCGTTCAGGTTGGTCGTGGTGCTGATGGTGGTCGTCGCTGTGGGCGGGCTCACCGTGCCGGAGTTGATCTGGATCGGCACCACCGTGCCGTTGGTGGTGAGCACGTTGTTGACCCGGTTCCAGCCCAGCACCTGATCGCCATTGGAATTGGTGAGAAAGCCGTTGCGGTCGATGATGAAGTTGCCCGCCCGTGAATAAACCTGACTGCCATCTGAGCGCCGCAGCAGGAACAGACCCTGGCCTGAAACAGCCATGTCGGTCACGTTGCCCGTGGACTGGAAGGACCCCTGGCCGAAGTTCTGGGAGATGGCGCCGAGCTGCGTGCCCAGGCCGATCTGCATGGGATCGCCATTGCCCGAGGTGCCATTGGAACCGAGGGAGGCGTTGAACAGATCCTGGAAGGAAGACGAGGAGCCCTTGAACCCGATGGTGTTCAGGTTCGCCAGGTTGTTGCCGATGACGCCGAGCATGCCGCTGTTCGCGGCCAAGCCGGACAGGCTGGAGTAGAAGGAGGAATAGAGGCTCATGGCGTTCTCCTGGGATCACTAAGAGATTTCGTTGATCTGATCGAGAGTGAAACTCTTGCCGCCGGCCATGATGAGCACCGTGCCGTTGGAGAAGACGACGGAATCCACGGTGATCTTGGAGGTGGTCGTGGCCGTGACGGCGTTGCCGCTCGTGTCCGTGGCACTCACCTGGACGGTGTAGGTCCCATCGGCGAGCTTGTTGCCCGAGCTGTCCAACCCGTTCCACGTGATGATGTGGGAACCCGCGGTCTGACTGCCTTGGTTGAGCGTGGTGACGGTCTTGCCCGAGGAGTCCTGGATGGTGAGCGTGACGTTCGCCGCATCCGATGCGAGGTTCACACCGACGTTCGCCGTGCCGTCCTTCAAATTGAAGTTCGGCGAGGTGACCGAGACCGTCTTCCCCACCAGGCTGATGGCCTGGGCTTGGAAAATGCCCTGGTTCTGGGCCTGGATGCCCGCCAGGGAGCTGTTCATGTTCTGCATCTGCTCCAGCTGAGAATAGGACGTCATCTGCTGGACCATCTGGTTCGGGTCCTGGGCGTTCGTGGGGTCCTGGTTCTTCAGCTGGGCTACCAGCAGCATCAGGAACGCGTTCTTGTCCAGATCCTGGCTGGGCGTCTTGGTCGTGCTGGTGGTGGTAGCGGCACTGGTGTTTCCGACGAGTCCGGTTTGCATAACAACTCCGAATGACCTATCTATTCAGAGAACATGCCATCAGGCATAGACTTCGATCTGGTGCGGGTCTGCGGAATCAGCAATGATTTCCGTGGGCATTTCCTGCTTGACCTCGAGCGGCGCAAACTCGCGGGACATCGCCATGGGAGCCTGCTCCTGCGGCATGGTTTGCGCACCATTGCCGCGGGCTCCCGAGTGGAGATCGAAACTGCTCAGATTGAGACCCTGCTCCTTCAAGGATGATTCGAGGAAGCTCTTGTGGTCCTGCAGCGCCGTGAGGCTCGTGGATTCCGATGCCCAGAGGCGGGCGTGGACGTTCTGCCCCTCCACCTTCAACTGGATGACGACCCGGCCCAGGGATTCGGGGTGCAACTGAAGCTCTGCACCCTGCACCTTGTTCTGGATCATCCAGCGGATGCTGCCTTCCACCTGGGTCAGAATGGGCCCGGAGCGGGCCATGGCCGGCGCATCCGCCCGTACCGTCGTGGCGCTGGCTTTCACGCCCTCGCCGGGGGCCACCATCGGCATTTCCGCCACAGGAGTGGTTGTCTTCACGGATGAATTCGCGTGCGTCTGCACATCCGTCTTGGTGAGTCCCAGCTTGGATGGATCATCCATTTGCGCCGTCTTGCCTGACATCGATTGCTGTTCGGTCTCGCTGGATGAAGCCTGGACAGGCCCGGGAATATCCCCGGGCTTGGCCATGCCAGCGGTCTTCTCGGCACCGGCCGCGATGGCCTTCTTGCCATCCTCGGCAGAGGTCTTCGTTGGATCCACGGCCCACTTCGGCGCCTGGATCTCCGCCTTGGGTGCGTAGAGAAGCTCTGTGAGCGCGGGTTTCGCGGCGGCACCAGCTCCCTGGGCCTCGAAGGTCACCTTCACCTGGACATCCTTCGGCAGGGGCACCGTAGGCTGTTCAGCGGCATCAGCGGTCGTCGCGCCCACCTTCGCGTTCGCCGCGGCAACAGTCACGGTGGGTTGAGGCACCGTGGCGGTGGCGGAAGCGCTCTGCGTTTGAGTGGCCGTGGCGCCAATGCTGATCCCCGTGGATGACATGGCCGCGGGAGCGGTCTGTGCCGGTTGGGTCTTCAGGTCCGCCGTCGCTTGCTCCAGCAATGCCTGCTTCAGGGCTGCGGCCTGCGCTGGATCCGAGTTTTCCGTGGTGGTCTTGGTTCCGTCCGCAGCTTTGGAGTCCTTGCCAGCCTCGGTGGTCGCCTTGGAATCCGTCTTTGCTGCATCCGATGCTTGCGAGTCCTTCGTTTCCGAAGACTGCACGGCAGCTTTTGCTGAGTCTCTGGAATCGTCGCTGTCAGATGCAGTCACCGAAGCCGGTTTCGACGGGCTTTGTGTCTCAGATGACGCGGACTCAGTGGATGGCCTGGATGGAGCCTGGGTCTCGATGCGGGCCGAACTGGACCTGTCCTGGACAGGATCCGCCTTTGGCACCGACGCGGGGGCAGGAGGTGAGGATGCGATGGACGCCTGGGCCATGAGACCGGCGAACACACCCTCCGCTGGATCATTGCTGGATCCGCCGCGGAGTTTCACCGACGGAGCGGAGACATCAAGATTGAGGGACTGCAGCATGCTGACCTCCCCGAGTCAGCACCCTCTCGCAGACCTCATGCCGGGAATGGCGGGCGAAATTGGCCTAGGAATTGTCTTTCAAGGTTCCTATGCCCCAGGGGTCTGGGCTCGCGTCAGCGCTACTTTCTCAGAAAGCTTGGCGGCCAACTCGGCTCCGCCCTTCTCGATGCCCGCAAGCTGGTCCAGGATCTTCCCGGCCTTCTTCGCCTGCATGGTCCCCAGCAGGCTGACTGCCACGTCTTCGTTGCGGATGGCCAGCTCCTTGATGGCCTTGGCGGCCTGGGCGGGATCCATGGCCTCGTAGGTGCGCACGATCTGGGGATCGATGGCGGGGCGCGAGCGCTCGTTCTCGATCTTGGCTTGGGCCTCCTGCACGGCCCGCTCCCGGGCCTGCAGATCCGCGCGGTCCTTGTCCAGTGTGGCCTGGAGCGTGTTCAGTCGCTGCTCGAGCTGCATGAGATCCTTTTCCTTCTGCGCCAACGTCTTTTCCTTGGCCTGGAGTTTCTCGGCCAGTTCGGTGACGTTGATGCCCTGGGGCTGGGGTTTGGGCTCCTGGGCCGAGAGCCAGATCACGCCGACGGAAAGGGCCAAGGGGGCGAGAATCCATAACCAGGTTCGAGGGTTCATGGGGATACCTCACGGGATATCGCTGCGGGGGGACGGGTCGTGTTGAATCGGTAGCGGAGGACCGCGAGTTCATCCATTTCGCGGAACTCCTCCTGCAACGCCTCCTGGGCGTGCTGTTCCTGCCGGCGCTCCTTGAGGCGCAGCAGCATGAGATGGGCCTGATGCGCCTTAGTGAGGGTCTTCCGCGCCTCCGCCACGCGCTGTTCCGCTTCCGCCAGGTCTTCCTGGGTGCGCCGGATGCGATGCTCGAGGACCACGAGGTACCGCTCGATGGCCCGCCAGTGATCGATATCCACCACCTGTCCCCGATCCATCTTCCGGGAGTCGATGGTGTCCCATTGCTCCTGCTGGAGATGGCGAAGACTAGCCTCGATGGCATCCCGGGCCTGGATCGTGCGGGCCAGAAACCGGCGCGCATCCTCCTCCAGGGCTCTCCTCAATTTCAGGAGTCCCTCGAGGCGGAAGCGGAAACGGGTAGCCATCAGCGTTGCGTCGGCGCGCTAGAGGTTGAAAGCAGAACACGAATGTCACGAATGGGAGCGAATCTGCACGAATGCAGTGCTTGGATTGATTTCATTCGTGAGGATTCAAGCGCCCGCAGGGAAGGCACACATGCGTGTCTTTCGTGTGATTCGCGGTTTCCCATCGATGCCCTGACCATGTCACACCGCCTGCTTGAGGAACGGCGCGAGGTCCACGCCGAAGACCTGGCCCATGGCGAGAAGGGTCTGCTGGAATGTGGATCCTTCCGCCACGGCCTGGCGCAGGAAGGACTGGATGGCGGGCTGGAACTGGATGGCCTGGTCGATGGAGACGCTGGAGCCCTTGGTGTAGGCGCCGATCTGGATGAGGTCCTCGGCATCGTTGTAGGTGGCCATCAGATCGCGGATCTTGGCGACGAGCTGCTTCTGCTCGGGGACGGCCAGGGTCGAGAAGAGTCGGGAGATGCTGGCCAGCACATCCACGGCGGGGAAGTGGTTCTTGGTCGCCAGCTTCCGGGAGAGGACCACGTGGCCGTCCAGGATGCCGCGCACGGCGTCCGAGATGGGTTCGTTCATGTCGTCGCCTTCCACTAGTACGGTGTAGATGCCCGTGATGGAGCCCTGGCCCTCGAAGGTGCCCGCGCGTTCCATGAGGCGGGGCAGCAGCGTGAAGACGGAAGGCGTGTAGCCCCGCGAGGAGGGCGGTTCTCCTGCCGACAGCCCCACTTCGCGCTGGGCCATGGCGAAGCGGGTGACGCTGTCCATCATCATGAGGACGTCCTTGCCCTGCCTCATGAAATACTCGGCCACGGTGGTGCCCGAAAGGGCGCAGCGCAGGCGGAGCAGGGGAGTCTGGTCGGAGGTCGCGACCACCACGACGCTGCGCTTTAGTCCCTCCTCGCCGAGATCGTTCTCCAGGAACTCGCGCAGCTCGCGGCCCCGCTCGCCCACCAGCACGATGACGTTCACCTGCGCGGAGGTGTATCGGGCGATCATGCCCAGGATTGTGGACTTGCCCACACCGGAGCCCGAGAAAACGCCGATGCGCTGGCCCTTGCCCACGGTCAGCATGCCGTCGATGGAACGGATGCCCGTGGAAAGGACCTCGCCGATGCGGCGGCGGTGCATGGGATTGGGGGGCTGGCCGTGAATGGGCAGGCGCATTTCCGCGATCAGGGGAGGACCATCATCCAGAGGCCGCCCCAGCGGATCAATGACCCGTCCCAGCAAGGCATCGCAGAGGGGCAGTTCCGGGTGGTGACCTGTGGCTTCCACCAGGAGCCCCGGCCGGATGCCCTCGGCGTTCTCGATGGGCATAAGCAGGACCTGCTGGCCTTGGAAGCCCACCACCTCCGCCGTGATGGTGTGACCTTGCCCCATGTGGATGAGCAGCTGCTCGCCGAGGGAGGCCTCCGGACCGCGGGATTCCACGATCAGGCCCAGTACCTTGGAAACCCGGCCCAGGATGTCGCCGGAGGGCAGCTTCCGGACCTGCTGCTTGAGCAGCTCGATGTCCATCAGCTATTTCCTTTTTCCCGGGCGCGATGGATGGCCTGCATCAAGCGGTCGCGGCGCCGTTCCAGGGTGGCCTCGAGGACGCCCTCCTCCGCTTCGATCCGCAGGCTGCCGCGGCTGAGTTCGAGGTCTTCCCGCAAAGCGATGCCGGGCATTCCGATGTAGGCATCGCCCAGCTGCTCAAGATCCTTGGGGTTCAGGAAGATCGTCAGGGCCGCGTTATCGGCAGTGTCCGGGGCGTTGAAGGGATGGGATTCCAGCACCGAGTTCAAGAGAGGTCGAATCGTCTGCTGGGCTTGATCGATCTGCTGCGCCGCCAGGTATTCGCCGAAGGAAAGGGCCAGGGCGATGAGCTCCTCCTCGGTGGCCTGGCTCAGGAGCGCTGCGGCCTGCGCGAGTTCCGAGAGATGGGTTTCCAGACGCTGGATGTAGCTGCGGTACTGGCTTTCGCCGAAGGTCCGGCCTTCCACCTCGCCCGCCTCGAACCCTTCCTCGTAGGCCCGTCGCGCGATGTCGTGGGCTTCCCGATCCGCCTGCTGGAGCTTGTCGTAGATGATCTGGTCCACGGACGCGAGGCGCTTGGCGTCCTCTTCGGGGCTGCTGATCTCGGCGGAAAGGGGCTGGTCACCCTCCATGGATCCATCGTCCACGGCCAGGGGCGCGGTGAAAGTGGCCGCGAAGTAGGGGAACGCTTCCACTTCCTTGGTCTCGGCGATGTGCGCCGGGATGATCCGGGTGGAAACGCTAGGAGACATAGTCGTCGCCTCCACCGCCGCCGATGCTGATGACGCCTTCCTCTTCCAGCTGGCGGACGATCTCGACGATTTCGTGCTGAGCCTTCTCCACGTCCTTGAGCTTGACGGGGCCCATGAATTCCATCTCTTCCTTCATCAACTCCACGGCGCGGCTGGACATGTTCCGGAAGAACTGGTTGCGCAGTTCGTCGCTGGTGCCCTTGAGGGCCGTAGTGAGGGCTTTCTTGTCCACGCGCTTCAGGATCTCGGCGATGCCCAGGTCGTCGATGAGCAGGATGTCGTCGAAGACGAACATGAGGTCGCGGATGCTGGCGGCCAGCTGGGGGTTCTCGGTCTCGATCTTCTCCAGGACGGTGCGGCCGACGTTGCGCTCCATGCGATTGAACAGCTCTGCCACGGCCCGGACACCGCCGTAGGCTTCGGTCGCAAAGGATCCCAGGGCTTCCAGCTTCTGCTCGAGGATGAGGCTGATGCGGCGCACGACCTCGGGGCTGATCTCCTGGAGGCTGGCCATGCGCATGGCCACGTCACTGCGGAGGGCTTCGGGCAGGCTGGAAATCAATTCGGCCGCCTGGGATGCGTTCAGGTGGGCCAGAATCAGGGCGATGGTCTGGGGATGCTCGTTCTGGATGAACTTGGAGAGCTGCTGAGGATTCGCGCGCTCAAGGCTGGTGAAACCGGCGCTGGATTCCAGGGCCTTCA
>DCFP01000198.1:0-415 GCA_002319925.1 Holophagaceae bacterium UBA1801
GACGTTGATAGGTCGCATGTGTAAGTCCCGTAAGGGATTCAGCTGAGCGATACTAATTGGTCCATAGACTTGACCTTTCATCAATCAATTACATCCAAGGTGCAAATCGCGAAGGCTTTTCGAAGAAAAGCCGTAGAGCGAGGCAGTCTGGGCTTTGAGCGAAGCTCAAAACCAGAATGCCAAGCGGCGCGAGTTGCCCGTCACGATTAGCACGGACGCACGGTCCTGCTAGTCCACGAAGTCTCTTACGAGAGCGCTTCGCCTTCACCCTTCTAAATCTCTACCGACGAAGCATCGTTGATTCGCTCCTGCGAACCAGCGATAAAAATCTAGCCTTCGTCGTGGCTTTACCCTGGAGGTCACACCCGTTCCCATCCCGAACACGGCAGTTAAGCTCCAGAGGGCCGATGATACT
>DCFP01000198.1:719-13567 GCA_002319925.1 Holophagaceae bacterium UBA1801
GGTCGCTGCGACGTTAAATCACACGGGCCGCTCATTCGAGCGGCCCGTTCTGCTGTACTGCAAACGATGGAGGATTGACTTTTCGCAGGGCTGAAGCCACCCGGTGGTTGGAAGCCTGGAAAAGCAGATCACTGCAACGTTAATTCACACTGTCCGCTCAATAAGTGGCCCGTTTCACTGTAATCTGTCTCTGACGCACCCGGCAGAACTGCAGCATGATACGAGTAAAATATCGGTTCATCCCAGGTCGCGCGTTTCCCTCCCTTAATTAGCCATTGCGTGAGCATCCCGGAGACCTGTGATGATGCATAAGACCATCCTCCCTTTGATTTTCGGAAGTGTCCTGGCACTGGGCCAAGGCGCGAATCATTCCGAGACGCTTATTGGCGAAATGGTTGTCACTCCGGCCATGGACGGGTCTTTCCTAGTGAGCCTCGATGGGAAGCGGGTTGCCTATATCGCAGACAAAAAGGATCAACAGGTTGTCGTGGTGGACGGAAAGGCGGGTAAAGCATTCGAGTCGATCGTGCCCAGCTCCCTGCACTTCAGCCTTGACAGCAAGCACCTGGCTTACGTGGTGAATGAGGACGAAGACCACATGGCTGCGGTGATTGATGGAAAAGCAAACCGGACCTACGACTTTATTGGAGATGGCCAGATCGTGTTCAGCAAGGATGGAAAGAAGGCTGTCTACGCCGCACGACGAGGGGAGAACTGGTACGCAGTCGTGAATGGCTCCGAAGAAGGACCGTATGATGCCTTCGTGCGGAACTCCATATGCATCAGCCCCGATGGCAAGCGTGTCGCTTATGCCGTGAAGATAGGCGATAACGCATGCGCAGTCGTGGATGGCAAAAAGGGGAATCCATGCAGCGCCATAGGCAAGAACACCATCATCTTCAGCCCCGACAGCCAGCATGTGGCGTATTCCGCACGGAACGGTGATTCCTGGGTCGTTGTCCGCGATGGGAAGGAAGGTCGGTCGTACTCGGCCACAGGCCGGCAATCCATAGCCTTCAGCCCCGACAGTCAGCGCCTTGCCTATGTTGCCAGCAGCAAAGACACCTGGTTCACAGTGGTCGATGGCAAGGAAGGACCTGCTTATCCAGAAGTAGCCACGCAGCTATTCTTCAGTCCCGACAGTCGGCAAGTGGCCTATATCGCCGGAGGTGGAGAGCAGTGGTCCGTCGTACAGGATCAGGTTCAGGACAAGCCTTACAACGGAATCGGCGAAGCATCGGTCCTCTTCAGCGCTGATAGCGCGCACGTAGCCTATATGGCCTTCAAAGGCAGTCGCCAACTCGTCGTCCTGGACGGCAAAGAGGGCAAAGAGCACGGTGCCATCGGGGAAAATCCAATTGCGTTCAGCAGTGACGGCAAGCATCTAGCCTATGTGTCCAAGGATGCCGACGGTTGGCACATGGTGATCGATGGAAAGGAAAGCCTCTCCTATGAAGCCATTGGTAGAAGCCCGGCGCTCTTCAGCTGCGATGGCAAGCGTGTGCTGTTTGAAGCCCTGCGAGGTGGCCGCTGGATGGTCGTTGTGGATGGTCAGGAAGGAAAGCCCTACGAGGCCGTGACTGCGTCAACCTTCAGCCCAGATGGTCGGCACGTGGTCTATGCAGCCAAGGATAGCGAAGGATGGCACCTCGTCATCGATGGCAAGGAGAGCAAACCCTGTGATGGGATCCTTACAGCTTCGACCCACAGTCCGAGCACGGAGGAGGAAGAGCAGCTCCTGGATGAAGAGAGGTGGAGGGCCATCGGCGGCAAGGGCACAGGTGTTCAAATACGCGTGATCCAAGGCGATCGGATCGCCTTCGAGACGCCTACTACAACAGTCCACATCGCCCTTCGAGGGAAGAACCTCTACTTGATCCGAACGCCCTTGGAATAGGTTCGTTCACTGAATCAACGTGCCTTTACGATGGGTTTTTCCTGCATGGACTGGTAGGAGTAATAAAGTACATGCGATAGAGGAGGACCCGTGAAGATCACAGCGATCACCTGCACCAGCGACACGAAGCAAGCGATCATCGCCGATGCATTGCGTTCTGCGCCCTGGGTGGATGAGAACCTGATCGTGCATCTCACGGGCGGCGGGAACGACCGGACCCTGGAGATTGCCCGTTCGGTGGTCGGTGACAAGCTGCGGATCTTAGAGATTCCTCTGGCTGGTGCAGAGAGTGACATGGCTCATTTCCGGAACCTTGGACTGGAGCACGCGAGCGGCGACTGGGCCATCCTCCTGGACACGGACGAGCGCATCCTGGCCAACGGCATCGATGTCCGGAGCACGCTCGAACGACAACCTGCGAACGTGGCCTGCATCACCATCTACGATGATCTCGGGACCTACGACAAGATCCGGTTCATCAGACTTCCGACAAAGGGGCGCTATCAGCAAGGGTTTGGCATTCACGAAGACTTCGCCGGATTCGATGGCATCATCGGCAAGCTTCCCCACATCCGTTTCCACGAGCTGCCCAAGACGCCAGAACAGGTTCAAGCAAGCCTGAAGGCCCAGCTGGTGGGGATGCAGAAACAGGTCGCCAGCGATCCCACCAATCCGCGCTGGCGGTACTACCTTGGCTCGATCTACGAGAACCTGCAGCAGTATCCGGAAGCCATCGCGGAGTACAAGGCCAGTGTGCCTTATGTCGAGGATCCCGGGATCCGTGCGTGGACCTACTACAGCATGGGACGGGTGGCCTATGCCAACCAATCCGGAATCGAGGCCATCGACTACAGCCTGGAGGGCATGAAGTACAGACCGGACTATGCCGAGTTGCCTTGGCTGGCCAGTGTGGTCTATCAAAGCTTAGGTGAACTGGAAAAGGCTCTCGCGTGGGCCAAGATCACCGCGCTGTGGACCTGGCGGGGCAAGCGGGAGGATCAGATCAACCGCGTGTCATTCAAGGAACCACGGGCCTATTTCGAGGGTCCCTACGAGGTCATGGCGCGCGTCTACCACGACCTCAAGGACGGCCGCGAACAGTGGGCCACCAAGGAACTAATGAGGGCCCGGAAAGAGCGGGAACTCTTCTTCAGGGGCGTCTCGGCATGACCCATGTCAGGACCAGCCAACAACAGCGGCTTGAACCCGCGGCGGCAAAGGTTCATTCCTGATCCATTTCTTCCAGGTAACGTCGAGTTCCCGCGAATCAACCTCACGGAATGCGTTCGTTGTTCCCGCGGTGATCGAAGCACTGGGCATCACGGACTATTTGGAGGGGTTCTCCGCCATGGCCTAGAGCTACGCTGCCGCTAATGGAATCCTATCGGCTCCATTCGCCGCGCGAAGCTTGGCGACCAGGGCTCTCGTGGGGCCGTTGACCAGGAGCCCATAGTGGTCGAACTCGAGGAGGACCCGGGGATTGGCGAAGATCGGCCCCGAGATGGCTTCCAGGTAGGCATTGTCCGGTTCCGGATTGATCTCGATGATCACGGGCCCTGCCGTGGTCGTGGCGATATCAAGGCCGAGCATACGGTAGAAGGGAAAACATGACTGCGCCCGCAACGCGAGATCGACCGTCCGATCCCACAGAGGCATCACAAGTTCGTCGAAATTCACGCCGCTTTCGGGATGACGGACGTATCTGCGGTTCTGCATATCAAAGGCTTCGCTCCGCAACCGGCCATTGCGAAGGTCGATTGGGACGGGGATGCCGCCCGCATTGACGTTGTCGACACAGGATGCATTGCGCCCGAAACGAACGAAACCGCCCATGATCAGCACCTCTCCATTCCGGCACAGGAGGGTCTGCAGGCGGACGGTATTCACGGAACGGGGATAAATGGCGGCCAGCGCTGGATGCTGCTGCACGTATTCCTCGACGACGGAGCGCTCCATCAGGCGCATGCCGTCCAGCGCAGTCTGCTGACCGACGCACCATGCAACGATCCTTCCTGAATCTTCTTCGATCAGATGAACACCTCTGCCCTTGGTGCCCCTCGCCGGTTTCACGATCACTTTCTGCGTAGAAGAATCCTGGAGGCATTGCTGGATGAAAGTGCGGTAGTCCTCATCAGGACGAATGCTGCCAAAGGCCTTCGGAACAGGAAGATTCATGGCCACACAAAGGTGGTGGCAGATTTCCTTGTCAGCGAAAACGATTCGGTATTCCGGAGGCTGCACTTCACGATGCAATCGCGCCCGCTGATAAGGGTCCGCGATGGGACCATAGTAGAGGGGCCACCGCTTGCGATCGATGTTCCAGAGCCGGCAAAGAGAATAGTTTTCGGGGTAGGATTTCAGGCGGAAAAAGATGTACAGCAGGTCGTAGACGACCCGCAGGGGCGAGGCTGGGCACTCCTTCCAGGTGATTTGTCCGAAATAACAATAGGGAAGAGCCAGGAACCGGATCAGCCGCCGGGCATAGGGCACCATCCACATGGATAGGTGACGAAGTCGATCCCTCAGATTCAGATAGATTTTCAGGACCATGCCCGGCCTCGCTTGGAGATCCACGCAGGTTGCAACAGGACAAACTTAAGAGTACCGGGCCTGAGTTTCGTTACGTTGAGGCGGAATCCCGCGTACCCAGCAGGCTTTCGCGAAGGACGCTATACTGCCCTTCGTGGATCAGGATGCCGCTGCCTTCGCGGGCAGAGGAAAGTCCGGACTCCGCAGGGCAGTGAGCCAGGCAACGCCTGGGCGGGGTGACCCGACGGAAAGTGCAACAGAAAGCAAACCGCCGATGGCTTCTTCGGAAGATCAGGCAAGGGTGAAATGGTGGGGTAAGAGCCCACCGCCGTTGTGGCAACAGAACGGGCATGGTAAACCCCTCACGGAGCAAGACCAAATAGGCTGGCGTGCTTCGCAAGAAGTGAGGATCGGCCCGATCGAGCCAGCGGGTAGGTCGCTTGAGGCCAGCAGTGATGCGGGTCCCAGAGGAATGGCATCCTCCTCCTTCGGGAGCAGACAGAATCCGGCTTACCGATCCACCACGGCCCCCGCGAGGGGGCCGCGCTGCATGATTGGACGACGTGCGGCAATGCGAATCGTTATCCCGTACGCTGGATGGATGCGACGTTTGAACGACCGGACCGCTGCGCTCGTGGTCACGACCTTGGCCTTGCACGTGGACACCGTGCTCTATTGCCTTCTCGTGCCGCTCCTGCCGCGCTACGCGAAGGAGCTACATCTGAACCAATCGCAGATCGGCATCCTATTCGGCAGCTATGCCGTTGCCTTGCTGGTGGCAACCTTCCCGTTGGCGCGGATCACGGATCGCTGCGGCCGCCGCGCGCCCATGCTCTGGGGGCTCAGCGGCCTGGTGTTCACGACCCTCGCCTTCGCCTGGAGCCGCAACTACTGGATGCTTGTCCTTGCACGATCGCTGCAAGGGGTTTCCGGCGCTGCAACCTGGCTGCCTGGCATGGCGCTGCTGGCCGACCACTTCCCGCGCGAGGAACGTGGCAAGGCCATGGGCATCGCCTTTGCGGGTGCCAATGTGGGCTTCCTCATCGGACCGCCCCTGGCCGGTTTCATGGATCAGTACTTCGGGTCTATGTCCCCTTTCTACCTCGGCATATCGCTGGTGGTGCTGGATGCGCTGGCGCGCCTGTTCCTGCTCAAGGAGGTGGAACCCGTGCGCGAAGCGCCCATCCCCTGGCGCGTGCTCCTGCGCAATCGCGTCGTGCTCGTGTTCGCGGGTGCCATGGTGCTCGGCGCGGCTTTCTGGACCCTGCTGGAATCCGCGCTGCCCGTGGATCTGCAACGACGGTTTGGCATGGGACCGGGCGGCATCGGCTTGGTGTTCGCGGTCGCTGCCCTGGGGCATACAATCACAAGCCCTGTGATGGGCAAGCTTTCGGACCGGATTGGTCGGACGAGGGTCCTTCGACTGGGATTACTCTCTGGCCTGTTCATTCTCCCGTTGCCCGGCTTCCTGCCCTGGCGGTGGGCGGTTCTGGTGGCCATGATCGCCCTCGGCGTCAACTCGAGCTTCCTTCTCAGCCCTTGCAGTCCCGCGGTGGCGGACCAGATCGAAGGCATGAAAAGCCAGAGCTATGCTTCCGGCTTCTCCGTGCTGAACGTCGCCTATTCCGTGGGCATGATGGTCGGTCCGCTAGTGGGGGGTGTGATGGTGGATGCCTGGGGCTTCGGACCCGCGCTGGGAGTCACGGGTTTTGGCTTCGCGTGCTACCTGATTACGACGAGGGGCCTCACCGTTTGATCGCGCGATAGATCCAGCGCTCCGCACCCGCTTCCCAGGGCCGCCCGTCCAATCCGCCGAAGGCGCGATCCAGCTCGAACCCAGCTCTGCACAAGAAGGTTCGCACTTCGGCATCCTCCGGAATCCAGATGTCATGCCGGAAGCGCTCCGCCTTGAGCTTCCGCTCCGTCAGAATGCGTCGGCCATCGTGCGACCACCGGACCCGCTCGATATAGCCTTGCTCCGCCAAGAACCAGTCGTGTCCCACGAAAGCCACGTTCTGCTCCACCACGCGGCGGCCAGACAGATCCAGAAGTAACACACCAGCGGGACGTAACACCCGCGCGAATTCCTGGAGCTGTTTCAGATTTTCCTCATCGGAAGCGAAATAGCCCCAGCTCGTGTAGGCGCAGAACACACCATCGGCGCAGCCATCGCGGAACGGAAGGCTACGGAAATCGAGACGGGAAACCAGTCCTGGGAATTCCGCCTGATGCCGCTGCAGATTCAGCGGACTCAAGTCTCCGCCCACGACCCGGTAGCCGCGGTGTTCCAGCGCAGGCAGGAGCCTTCCCCACCCGCAGGGCAGATCCAGGACGAAACTGTCCTCCGGGAGGGCAAGCAGCGCCACCAGCGCCGGACCTTCCTCGAAGGCTTCCTGCTCTTTGTCTTTGTAGATCTCGAAGTAGAGCGGGTGATCGAAATCGCGGACGAACCAATCCATGAGCCTTCAGCCTGAAACGGGCGATGAGATAGAGCAATCGGAATCAAGCGAACCACCAAGAAGAGGTTGCTGGGATGATGGCGTTTCATTAGCACGTGATAGCAATCACAAAGATTGTCTAGGGGTTTTAATGCGTTTCTTGTGGCCTGGTGTGTGCGAAAAATAAAATGGTAATCTGAATTCAAGCGTTAAAGACACAAGGATGGTGCGGCCTATGCAACGGGTTCTTCGCTCGATTTCGCTGTTTTTTGTACTTGGTATGTCCATTTGTATTGCTGGAACAGCTCCAGCGATCACGACGCAGCCATCAGACAAGACGGCGATTGCCCCGGCAACCGCGCAGTTCAAGATTGTTGCGACAGGCAGTCCAGCACCAACGTATCAGTGGGAGATGTCCACCGACAGTGGCACCACCTGGAATAAGGTGAGCGGTGGAATGGGTGGGACTTCATCTATCTATACCACTCCTGCGACAACACTAGCGCAGAGCGGGCGGATGTATCACGTGATCGTGTCGAATGGAATCGGAAGCCTGGTCGCCAGTGATCCCGTGACGTTAACGGTTCAGACGCGATCCGTGATCACGACTCAGCCCGTGAGCCAGACGGTGACGGCGCCAGCGACGGCAACCTTCAGTTTGGCGGCGTCCGGAGTGCCAACTCCAACTTATCAGTGGCAGGTATCCACCAATGGAACCAACTGGACGAATATCAGCACCGATGGGACTTCTGCGAGCTATATCACCGATGCAACGAGCGTCGGCGATAATGGTAAGAAATTCCGATGCATGGTGACAGGGGCTGGAGGCTCGATCAACAGCACAGCAGTGACACTGACCGTGAAGGCTGCTCCGGCGATCACAACCCAGCCAATGGACAAGACGGCCATCGCTCCGGCGACAGCTCAGTTCAAGGTCGTTGTTAAAGGCAATCCATTACCGACGTACCAGTGGGAAATGTCCACCGACAGTGGCATCACCTGGAACAAGGTGAGCGACGGAATCGGAGCAACGACGTCCGCGTACACGACTCCTGCAAGCGCATTGGCTCAGAGTGGCCGGATGTATCACGTCATCGTGGCGAATGGGATTGGGAGGCCGGCCACCAGTGATCCAGCGATGTTGACGGTTCAGACACGGCCCGCGATCACGACTCAGCCCGTGAGCCGGACGGTGACAGCGCCAGCAACGGCAACTTTTGTCGTGGCCGCCTCGGGAGTGCCAAGTCCCACCTATCAGTGGCAGGTCTCCTCAAATGGAGTCACATGGGCCAAGGTGGATAGCGGTGGCACAGATGCTACATACACGACGGATCCCACGTTTTTAAGTGACAACGGGAAACACTATCGCGCATTGATTACCGGAGCCGGTAGCCCGGTCCCTAGCACAACAGCTACGCTCACGGTAAAGGTGGCTCCTTCCATCACTACCCAGCCGACGGATACAACCGTTGTTGCCCCATCGACTGCGAAGTTTAGAGTCATGGCGACCGGGAACCCAGCCCCCACGTATCAATGGCAATTATCGACGAATGGAGGCTCTACATGGACTAACGTGACGGGAGCGATCGCCTCCACGTACACAATACAGGCCACGGCACTGTCCCAAAGTGGTCGGATGTTCCAGGTGATCGTAAAAAACGGGATCGGTAATCCCGTCACCAGCATCCCAGTTACGCTGACAGTACATACTCGACCGGTCATTGTGTCCCAGCCTCTTAGCCAGAAAGTGACCGTACCTGCAGCGGCCACATTTACAATTGTGGCTAAAGCAGTGCCCAGTCCAACCTATCAGTGGCAAGTATCGTCAAATGGGACGACGTGGACCAATGCGAGCAACGACGCGGACTCGTCTGATTTTACGACAGACACGACAACCATTGCTGATAGCGGAAAAAGATACCGTTGTGTTGTCACTAGCTCCGGAATTTCTATTGCTTCCTCAATAGCAACTCTTACGGTGAATAAAAATTATGCTCCGAGCAATTTCAGTGTTATTGGTGCATTGAACAACCATGATTATTTATGTTTTCAATGGACGCCATCAAACGAAATCATTGGTGGTTATGAAATAGAAGGAAAAGTTCAATCACAAGTTTTTACAAATATTAGTGGTATTATTGACCCTAAGCAATCTAGTTTTGGATACCTTCTGCCCAGTAATTCACCTGAATGTAGAGATTACGTTTTTAGAATGCAAACCCTAAAAAATGGTCAATTTGCAGGATATTCCAATGAAGCAGTTTATTCTAAAGGATTAAATTTACCTGAAATATGGGTAGATGACGTTAACATATATGACGGTATCAATTTGTGGTGGGGAAATCACAGCCAAATTGCAAATTCTCTTATACTTGAGCGCGGCGTTCGGTCTGGTATGCCTGGAGCCTACACATGGTCTTGGGCTCAATTACCAGGCGTTGACTTTGGCAATACTTACTTTAAAGATATTTCCTATCCTGAAGCCTCTTGGATTCGTTATAGAGTTACCTATTCTAAAGACAATGTATCTGCGTCCGCACAAACAGATTATGATTGTTACTCTGGAATGATTGCACCAAGAAATCTCAAAGTAAAACTGATTTCTAGTGGAGCGAGATTGGATTGGGAAAACCTTAGTACCACCGCCAACGAGATGGTAGTGATGAGAAAGGCGATTCTGGCTGCAAAAACAACTACATTTGTAGATATTGCACACCTAACAAGCGATGCAACTTATTATGAAGATACGGGCCTTTCTACAGGTGGTTATATTTATAAGATTGAAGCGCGGCAGGCTGATTCTTCACGAGGGAGTAATGAGGTCACAATAATGGTGATCCCGTCCACGGGGTCATTGAAATTTGATACTGAAATAGTATCAATGCCTAAGTCGATAGCATCGGTAGTAGATAGTTCAGGGAACTGGTACCTTGCTGACATACTTGATTCGACACCAACGATTATCGTTCCAAATGGTATAAATTGGGAATATCACAAGCTTGACGCCAATTCCACTTGGAATGCTCCATATATTCTTCTTGATAAAGATGGATTCCCGCATGCAATTTATTTAATAGATGTTTATCCTGGAAGCGCTGAGAAACGCGTATGTCATGCCTGGTATGATGGAACAGAATGGCGTGCGGAGGAAATTGCACGTCGGACTATTTATGCTGACTCTTACCTCGGGAGTTCGTATTCATTTGTACTCGATAAAGATGGAATGCCGCATGTATATTGGGCAAATAACAACGGCTACCTAACCTTGGATGATGTTGAGTACGCATTCAAAAACCTGGATGGGACCTGGACTATAGAGCGTTTGAATTCCATAACTCCGGAATTCAATCCGCCTGCATGTAGCCTGCAGCTTATGGTCGACAATCAGAAGATCCCACATTTCATCGTCTTAAGTTGGCGAGATATTCGACATTTACAGCGAACCGCAGCTGGTGAATGGACATCAGAACCGATTCCTATTGGTTCACTCCCCTCGGACTACATTGCTGCTTTAGGAGCAGTTTTTTACGGTGATTCTGATCTAAAAGTATTTTTTGAACGCAGCCATACCCCGTATGATCCAAATATGAGCTATGATTACTGTGTTGTCAGTAAAACAACTGATATTTGGCAGCCATTAGAGGTAATTGGATCTCGTCTTCATGATGGCAACCAGCTATCGATTTCTGTTCTTGCCCAAAATATGGGTGCAACAAGGATTACTTCTACTTATCGAGGAACCAACAACAACAATCTGTTGACATATGATTCAAACGGATGGGGGCAAAATATCATAGGTTTGTTTAACTGGGCTCCGCGCATCGGATTCACAGCCAAAGACAAGATTTATATTCTTCAGCAGATATCAGATCCTGATTCCAGCACTAACATGGTTTTCTATGTAGAATATAAAGAAGCAGAATAATAACAGCGATATTACTTGCTTAATACTGCGTGTTTACATGGCCTCCATTCGCTCCGTTCGATTATACGAAGCAAGGTTTTCAAGGTGTCCATACATACCGCACTGGGTGCATCTCAATTCTAGGTTCAAGGCTCCTCTTCCCAGAAACTAAGATTCGAGTTCTTGCTGAATCGTGTTTTTTCCAGGGATGGACGGAGTGTCTTTAAATGACAGAAATCATTCTGGAAGTCTTGCCCTTTTCACGTTCAAATGATCGTTCAACCCAATCAGGGCGCTCGGGTGCGCCCTTTGACGCACGAGGGCGCCATGAGCGACGTGAAGAAGAAATACGCTGTTTTCCTTCCCCGGACGGAATTCCCCATGAAGGCGGATTTACCGCAGCGGGAACCGAAGCGGGTGGAGCGCTGGAAGGCCGACCGGGTCTACGAGCGGGTCGAGGCCAAGCGCCGAGCCGACAACGCGGCGGGGAAGGGGAAGGGACGCCGGATCCTCCATGACGGGCCGCCCTACGCCAACGGCGCCATCCACATGGGCCACGCGCTCAACAAGATCCTGAAGGACATCGTGGTGAAGTCCCTCTGGCTGGACGGTTACGAATCGCCCTATGTGCCGGGTTGGGATTGCCACGGGCTGCCCATCGAACATGCCGTCGAGAAAGATCTCGGCCCCAAGCGGCGGGAGATGCCGCGAGCCGAGTTCCTGGCCAAGTGCCGCGCCTACGCGCAGAAGTGGATAGACGCGCAGCGCACGGGTTTCCAGCGCCTTGGCGTGCTCGGCGCCTGGAACGATCCCTACATCACCATGAAGCCCAGCTACGAAGCGGGTGTCATCCGGCTGCTGGCGAGGCTATTCGAGAGCGGCGCCGTGACCCGCAAGTTGAAGGTCGTGCATTGGAGCTACGGCGCGCGCACTGCGCTGGCCGAGGCGGAGGTGGAATACGCCGACCGCACGGATTCAGCGGTCACGGTCGCCTTCCCTGTGAAAGACGAGGTGGCGAAGAAGCTGGAATTGCCCACGCCCTTCTTCCTCCCGATCTGGACCACCACGCCCTGGACGCTGCCGAGCAACCTCGCCATCGCCATGCATCCCGACATGGAGTACGCCATCGTCAAGGCGAAGGATCGCTACTACGTCGTGGCGGTTTCGCTGCTGGAATCCTTCCAGAAGAAGCTGGGCATCGAACTGCACACCAGGGAGATCCGCAAGGGCATCGAGTTCCAGACCCTCGTCTACAAGCATGCGTGGATCGACCGCGAGAGCCCCGTGCTGCTGGCGGATTACGTAACGGCGGATACGGGCACTGGCCTGGTGCATACCGCCCCCGATCATGGCGTGGACGACTTCAACCTGGCCCATCACCTCGGACTGCTGCAGCTCGTCGGTCCCGATGGCCGTTTCACGCCCGCCGTCAACGATGCAGAATTCGAAGGCAAGAACATCTTCGATACGAACCCGCTGGTGGTGGATCGTCTGCGCACCATCGGCGCGCTGCTGCACGAGGAGAAGCTGACCCACAGCTATCCCCACTGCTGGCGCACGAAGACGCCCATCCTCTTCCGCGCCACAGAGCAGTGGTTCATCACCATGGACGACGAGCTCTTCCACTCGGGCAAGAGCCTGCGGGAACTCGGTCTGGATGGCGTCGACAGCACTCAGTGGGTGCCCGCCCAAGGCCGCAACCGCATCCACGCGATGATCTCTGGCCGGCCGGACTGGTGTATCAGCCGCCAGCGCGTCTGGGGCACGCCCATCACGGTGCTGCGCTGCTCGGAATGCGGTGAGCCATTCGTGCACCAGGACATCTTCGAAAAGGCCGCTGCGGCCATAGAGAAGGAGGGCATCGAAGCCTGGGCCGATTTGCCCGTGGAGCAGTTGAAGCCCGCGGGTGCCGCCTGCTCCAAGTGCAAGAGCACGAACTTCCAGAAAGAGACGGACATCCTGGATGTGTGGATCGACTCCGGCGTCAGCGGCGCCGTGGTTTCCGCCACAAGCCCGGAGCTGAGCGAAAAGGACTACGGCAACTACATCTACCTGGAAGGCTCGGACCAGCACCGCGGCT
>DCFP01000198.1:13812-17723 GCA_002319925.1 Holophagaceae bacterium UBA1801
CCAGCACCGCGGCTGGTTCCACAGCTCGCTGCTCTTCAGCCTCGCGGCCACGGGTTCCAAGCCCTACAACACGGTCGTGACCCACGGCTTCGTGCTGGACGGCAAGGGCCAGGCCATGAGCAAGAGCATGGGCAACGTCATCAGCCCCGACGAGATGATGAAGACGTACGGCGCCGACATTCTGCGTTTCTGGACGGCCAGCGTGGATTTCAGCGAGGACGTGCGCATCTCCAAGGACATCCTGGACCGCAATGCGGACGCCTATCGCAAGATCCGCAACACCTCGCGCTTCCTGCTGGGCGCCCTGGCGGACTTCGATCCCGCCAAGGATGCGGTGCCGGAAGCCCAGTGGTCGCCCCTCGACAAGTGGGTGTGGAACGCATTCCTGAATCTTGCCAGGGACGTCCGCGAAGCTTACATGGCATACGATTTCCTGAAGGCCGCACAATCGCTGCTGTCTTTCTGCCAGCTGGAGCTCTCGGGCCGCTACTTCGAGATCATCAAGGACCGGCTCTACTGCGACGGCCTCGAAAGCTTGCGCAGGCGCTCCTGCCGCACGGTCTGCCATGCCCTTGCGAAGGGCCTGGCGGTGCTCATGGCGCCAGTGCTCAGCTTCACATCGGACGAGGTCTGGGAGAACATTCCCGGCGCCGAGGGCCATGTCTTCGAGCAGCGCTTCCCCGCCGGTGGCGGTGCCACGGAAGCAGCCGCCTGGACAACCCTCTGGGCTATCAAGGAAGCCCTTAATCAGAAGCTGGAGCCCATGCGCGCTGCCAAGGAAATCGGCACCGGCCTGGACACCAAGGTCTCCATCTCCATTCGCGCCGAGATGAAGCCCTTGCTGGAATCCCTGGGCGAGACACTGGAAGACATGCTGGTCGTGTCCTCCGTGGAGGTGAAGACCGATGGCGGATCCGCTCTGGCCGCCGACGGCTTCGAACTGGAGGTGGTTCCCCACACCGGCACCAAGTGCCCCCGCTGCTGGAACCATCGCGGTGGCGCGGGTGAAGGCGAGGACGCGGAGCTCTGCTCCCGTTGCTGGAGTGTGGTGAAGGCCGGAGTCGAGGCATGAGTGCACGTCCGCAAGGCATGGGGCGGCGGGGGCTCTGGCTCCTGCTGCCCGTCTGCTCGCTGGTGCTGGATCTCCTGAGCAAGGCCTGGATCCTGGCCCGGTTGCAGCCCGGCGACGTCCAGTCCATCATTCCGGGGTTTTTCAATCTCACGCTTGGAATGAATCCCGGCGCGGTTTTTGGATTCCTGGCTGATACTCCCAGCAAGTTCCGGATCCCCTTTTTCGCCATCGTCGGTGTCATCGCCCTCGCGTATTTCGGCTACGAATTCCTGAAGGAGGGCGTCTCCATCACTCAGCGTGTGGCCCTGGGTCTCGTCATCGGCGGTGCCCTGGGGAACGGCTACGACCGCGTGATCCGCGGCTCCGTTGTCGATTTCCTGGACTTCTACTACGGCACCTGGCACTACTGGGCCTTCAACCTCGCCGACAGCTGCATCGTATGCGGCGCCATCCTGCTGGGCTGGACCATGCTCTGGCCCAGACCCAGGAAGGCCTAGCCCGTCGGCTCTTTCGCGGTTCCGGACACCATGGAAACCCAGACGATTCGTTGTTGTTCCTGCGGCGCGCCCATCCCTGTGGACGCCATCCAGTGTCCCTTCTGCCAGAGCCAGGCGGCGACGGTGGCCTGTCCCAAGTGCCTGGGCATGGTTTCCGTCGCGGCCAAGCATTGCCCCCACTGCGGTGGTGCGGTGAACGTGCAGGAGCACGGTCCTTCGGGCCTTAAGTGTCCGGAGTGCAAAAGCGCGCTGGTGCAGGCTTCCGTGGGTGGCGTCGATCTCAGCCAGTGCCACCGCTGCGGCGGCGTCTGGCTAGATCGGGGGCTGTTCGAACGGATCGCGGCCGATCGCGAGGAACGGGGCACTGTGCTTGGGGCTCTGCCTGGGGATCAGACAAAAGGTGCTGTCGAGGTGGAAGCCATCCACTACCGTCCGTGCCCGGAATGCAGTCGCATGATGAACCGCACGAACTACGGGCGCATCTCCGGGATCATCCTGGACACCTGCAAGGATCACGGCCTTTGGTTCGACAAGGATGAGTTGAGGCGCGTGCTGGAGTTCATCCAGAAGGGCGGTCTCGACAAATCCCGAGAGCGGCAGATCCAGGAACTGGAAGACAAAAAGAGGCTGGCCGTCGCCTCGCAGCCGTTGCCGTCCCTGGACTGGGACGTTCCCGCCAAGCCTCATGGTCCTGGGCTTCTCGATCTCATCAATGTGCTCGATGGCCTGGTGGATCTCATCCGGCGATAGGGGCCCTCGCTCGAGCGGAGCGAGGCATCGGTTTCGCGCTGATGGGACGATGAGTCAGACAGGCTGCTATGACCACTGGCCATGGATCCGGTTGCTGTGCGCCCAGGGCGGTGCCTTGAAACCGATCACCTCCAGGAGCGGAGTAGACATGGAGTAGTCACCAGAGAAAAGATTTGGTGGGAACTCTGCCGAGCCGCATTTCTGCAGATTGGATCTGCGGTATCATTACGGAAAACACATCAGGAGAATGAATGTTGCACACCCAATGGCGCAGGGAAGGCTCCGCTTTTGTGGTCGATATCCACGGCTCCCTGAAATACGAGAACATGCCTACCCTGAGAGGCACGATCCAGGAAGTGCTCGCGCATCGCCCGGCGGTGGTGGTGCTGAACCTCGAAGGGTTGGAATTCATCGACTCCTCCGGCGTCAGCATGCTGATAGCCCTGCACCAGACCATGAAAAGCAAGCAGGGGATCCTGAGGCTTTGCGGTCTTGGCGGTTCCTTCAACCGGTTCCTGAACACCGTGAACCTCGCCAGCTTCTTTTCCATCTTCCATCTGGAGTCCGACGCTCTCGGCGAGACGGCGTGCTAGATACAATACCGGCACACGGATAGGAGCAAGAGGCGATGCGCAACTGGGGTTTCTTTCGCGCCCTCCGGGCCTGTCTGAATTCCGTGGTCCAGGTCGTGCCTTTCTATTATGTGAAGGAGGTTGTCCCTGCGAAGGTGCCCGCATCGCTGGCGTCGCTTCCCGACGGATATGATCTGTCCGTGTTCGACCGCGAGGACGTCATGGCCATCAGCCAGATGCAGGAGCGGCATGGCTATGTCGAGAGCCGTTACCCCGTCGACAATTTTGACGCGGGCGACACCTGCCTCGGGATCAAGCGCAAGGGGGAAATCGTGGCCTTCACGTGGTTCTCCCTGATCCGATGCCACGCTTGGCATCATCCGGTCGCGATGGAATCCCACGAGGCCTACCTATATGACATGTATGTGCTCAAGCCATTCCGCGGAGACAATCTCGCACCCATCCTGCGCTACAAGTGCTACGAAATGCTTGAACGGCTAGGTCGCAGCACCTTCTACAGCATCACCGAGCGGTCCAATTCAGCGTCGCTCAGGTTCAAGCAGAAACTCGGAGCGACGATCGCATTCACGGGCCTTGGATTCGTCTTCCTAAAGAAATACAGATGGCGATGCATACTCAAACGGTATTGATTCACTGGCGCTTCGATGAACTTCTTGCTGGCTGATCGGGCTGCTGATCCCCGCAGATCATCACATGGAAAAGGCGGCATAGAACACGTAGAGCGCGCCGCAGATCATGATGAGCAGGCCGCTCAGGATGACGTTCGTGAAACGGTCTTCCTCCATGGACCGGGTGTTGATATCACCTTCAACTGCGCAAGAGGATGGCAAGGATTTGGACGCGCTGGGAGGCAAGCAGCGGAAACCTCCGATGATCAGATAGCCGACGCCAACCAGGAACCAGTTGGAGCCGGGTTGGAACTGCCAGTTCACGATGCTGACCCTGAGCCCGTTCATCAGCAGCGCAACAGCGTCCCGCTCCACCACCCACACTCACAAT
>DCFP01000115.1 GCA_002319925.1 Holophagaceae bacterium UBA1801
GAGGCACGGCTCACCGAGGCACGGCGCTATCCAAGGGATCCACGCTAGAACGCAGGTCGGGAAATCCCTGCGGAGCATCGGGCTCCTCGTTCACGGCGGCGTTGCCACCGTCCTCTCCACGGAAAGCCCAGCGAAGAAGGACACGCAGAATGTTGATGACCGTTCTTGTTGCGCTCATATCCCCCTCCTCGACTGCTTGCGCGATGGGCCATTTAACTTGCTCGAGCCGCTTGACGCGCTAGTGAAGACTCGTTTCCGCCAGGGATCACCGGAAGGTACAGATCCACATGTCCCAGGTGGTACAGATGGCATCTCCACGGCAATTTCCTTGTCCCAGAAGGGCTTCTTAGCTTATTCCCATTTGACAAATGACTTCTGGTCAGCAACAAATTCGCGCGTTGCCACTCCCAAAGTTACCTGACCCTGGGTCACCATGTCCTGCCTCTTCACCATCACCGACTTCTCCCCAGGGGAAGGCATCTACACCGCCGACCAGCTGGCGGTGCTGGTGCCGCGCCTGGGCTACCGGGACCTGGTGATCTGGGACCGGGGACTGCACGGTTACCCGCTCCTGCGGGACGAGTTGGCCTTCCAGCAGGCACCCGTGCGGCTCCACCTCGGCTGCCGCTTCACCTGGCGGGGGCAGGAATTCGGCGCCCTGCCCTATTCAGATGCGGGCTATGCCGCCCTGAACCGCCTGCTCACGGTACAGGCCCACGAGGGGGTCCCTGGCCTTGGCTTTGGATCCGCCAAACCGCCCCGGGACTGCGTCCTGCTTGCGGAGCGGCTCGAAGGCCTGGAACTCCTGGCGCGGGAAGGCTATGAAGCCATGCTCCTGGCCCACCCCCGGCGCCAGCGGGAAGCGGCGGAGGCTCTTAGCCGGGGCCTGCCGGTCACGGGGCCGCAGGTGCTGCGCTTCCGCACGGCCGCAGGCCTGGAATTCCACCAGTTGAAGCGGGCCATCCACACTCAGAGCACCATGCCGCGCACGGAGCCGCTGTGGGAGCTGGCGGATGCCGCCGTGGACCGGCGCACCTGGGAAACCCGCTTTCCCTGGGCGGAGCCGCGCATCGCCCGGACCACGGAGGCCATCCTGGAGCGAATCTCAGGTTGGCACATCCACTGGGGCAGCTGGGTGTGCGCCGAACCCCTGGGCCTTGAGGGCTCGGACCTGGATGCGGAACTGCGGGAGCGGGTGCGGGTAGGCATCCTGAAGCGATATGGCGCCATGAACGGCGATCGAGAGAGCCGTATGGAGCAGGAACTCGATCTGATAAGAAGGAAGAAGTTTGCCTCCTATTTCTTGTTGGTGCAGGACATCATCAGCCACGGCGGCTTACCTCCGGGTAATGCTGGCAACTGCGGCCGGGGCAGCGGCGCCGCCAGCCTCGTGAGCTACGTCCTGGAACTCACCAACGTGGATCCCATTGCTACGAACCTGGTCTTCGAGCGCTTCCTCACGGAGGCCCGCAAGGACCCGCCGGACCTGGACATCGATTTCGCCTGGGATGAGCGGAACGATGTGATCGCGTCGGTCTTCGAGCGCTACGGGCGGACCCGCGTGGCCATGGTGGCCAACCACTGCTTCTACCGGCGCAAGGGTGCCCTGCGGGCCGTGGCCATGGCCTACGGCCGACCGGAATCGGAACTAAAAAGTCTGTCCAATTTTGTCCGAGGCTGGGACGGCGGCCGGGAGCGGATCGAGGACAACCCCCACTGGGCGCCGCTCCTGGCCCTGAGCGATGCCCTGAAGGGCCACTTCGCCCAGCTCTCCGTGCATCCCGGCGGTACCGTGATCACCACCGGCCCGCTCTGGGAGCACGTGGCCTTCCAGCCCGCGCCCGCCAAAGAGGGCGTCTCCATCACCTGCTGGGACAAGGACGGCGTGGAGAACTACGGTCTGGTGAAGATCGATCTACTGGGAAACCGCAGCCTGGCCGTGATCCGCGATGCCTGCCGCGTGCTCGGCGACCGGGTGCCCCGTGATCTCGGCTCAGCTTCACGCGACGATCACGCGACCCGGGAACTGCTGGCCCAGGGCGACAGCATCGGCGTCTTCTACGTGGAAAGCCCCTCCACACGCCAGCTCCAGAAGCGCATCAAGAAGGGCGACTTCGAGACCCTGGTCATCCACTCCAGCCTCATCCGGCCCGCGGCCTACCACTGGGTGGACACCTACGTGCGGCGCTGCAGAGGCGAGGAGCTCTTCGTCCCCAGTCATCCGGTCTTTGCGAACCTGCTCTCCGAGAGCTACGGCGTGCTCATCTACCAGGAGGATGTGGTGCGGGTGGTCATGGATCTGGCGGGCTGGAACCACGAAGAGGCCGACGCCCTGCGCAAGCTCCTGGGCAAGGACGATTGCGTCCGGAAGCTACCGGGGTTCGAGGAACGGTTCCGAAAAGGCTGCGCCGCTAACGCAGTCCCGCCATCCGTGGTGGACGAGGCCTGGGGCATGATCCGCACCTTCCAGGGCTACTCCTTCTGCAAGCCCCACTCCGCCAGCTACGCCCAGGTGAGCTTCGAGAGCGCCTGGCTGAAGGCCCACCACCCGGCGGTCTTCTTCGCCTCCGTCATCACCAACCAGGGCGGCTACTATCCCGCCATTGCCTACCTGGGCGATGCCCGGCGCCACCGGCTGGTGGTCTGCGGACCCGATGCGAACCACTCCGATTGGCCCTTCACGGCCGAGGGCGAGCAGAGACTCCACGTAGGCCTCATGCAGGTGAAGGGCGCGCGGGAAGATGAACTCCGCGCGCTCCTGGAAGAACGCAGCCGCAACGGGCCGTTCACGGACCTGGACGAATTGCTGCGCCGCACGAACCTATCCATCCCCACCGTGGAAGCCCTCGCCAGCGCCGGGGCCTTTGACCGCTGGGCCCCCGACGGCGACCGCACACGCCTGCTGTGGACACGCCTTGGTGGTGTACCCTCCGGCGTGCGGCCCCGGCCCACGGATCCCTTCGACCGCGCGGATCTGGAACTGGAGACCATGGACCTGACCCTGGAGATGCATCCCGCAGCCCTTGCCCGGGTCCGCAAAGGTGGCGGCCCCCACCGCGCCGTGGACGTAGAACGCGCAGGCCATACCCTGCGCTTCTGGGCCCTGGTGGTGGCCGAAAAACGCATCGAGACCGAAAAGGGCGACCCCATGCAGTTCGTCTCCTTCGAGGACGAAACGGCCCTGTGCGAAGCCGTCGTCTTTCCCGACACCTACAAGCGGCGCAGGCGGCCGTACCTCGTGGGCGAGGTCGTCCCTGTGAAGGGACAGAGCGTCCGGCAGGATGGGGTGGCGATGCTGGAGGTAAGGTGAAGCAATTAATCGGTGCTGCAAAACTCATCCAGGGACTTCAGACTATTTGTGGGTGGTTTTCTGAAGGCTGAGCGCCATCAGACGCCAGATGAGATTCGATAGGGCCGCCCTGGCGGTACTTTTATTTAGTGTGCAACCTATTTTCAATTCTTACTATAAAAGCAATTTAAATTAACTTGGCCAAATTTTTAAAGCTTTTTTTGGAAGAGGTTCGGGCTGAACTTCATTCGATTTCGGTTTTCGTTTGAATAATATCAATAAAATCTTATTGCCACGAAAACCAGCCAAGGAAATAACCAAAAGAGAAACTATATTGGCGACAAAGGTTTTTAATATTAAATTATTGTAAAGTTTACGAATAAATGGGTCGGAATTAATCCAAATTCCCGTTTTGGCCTCGTACAAGAAAAACAATGCGATAGCCATCGCAACAACGGTCCCAATTATTAGTGAAAATATAAATTTTGCAGCGACTCTAGGAAATATAATAGGGAAAATAAGTCCAATTATAACTACGTATATAATAATGTGAAATACTAAAATTATAAGTAGACTCGGATCCCCGATACTCGATCCTGGGGCGGGATTTATTGTCGGGACAAAGATCATCGCAATTATGAAACCTATTATCGGGCTTAATATCAATGAAAAAAGCCATCTACTAATTGAAAATAGCCAAGAAGTTTTCTGCATGTTTCACCCAACCTCACAAATTTATCGAATTAATACTTTCTTGACTCCATCCCACTCTTTTTCCGCCATATTTTCTTTCTTAAGACCCATGGGCACATAGTCGTGTCCCCAATCTAATGGGGCTTCTATCCAAAATCCTTTTACTTTCTTTTTTAAATATTCCTGGGCTTCTTCTGCTCTTGTGACATATCGTGGATTGATCGTAGAAGTAGGGTCGCCATTCACCGCGTCATTTCTTCCATAACTTGGGTACATCTTGTTGGCTTCTATAAACCTTCCTTGGCTGTTACGAGGAGTGAAATTAAAAATTTCCTCGTAGGCTTTTGCATTTTCACGGGCAAGTTGTTGAATAGCTTTTATCGTGCTTTTCGCTAATGGTTTTTCTAAATCAATCCCTGCAGGTGGGTGTGCTTCCTTTTTCCTGGGGCTCAGCTGCCCTTGTTTGACCTGGGCATATTCCTTCTCTTCGACCTGCATCCCAAGGTGTTTTTTCCATAGCCTAATTCGTAGATCCCTTGCAAAATCCCGAGTAATCACCTTCACGCCTTCTCCAATATCCCGCTCCTGGTGGGTCTCGTCGACGATAAGTGCCGATAACTCTGTATCGCCATCACCCTGCAAGCTACGATCATTGATATTTGCGCTTCCTACGATTACAGCCGCGTCATCTACAATCATCAATTTGTTATGCACATAGATTTGTTCGGTCAGGAGAAAGCCCGTGGAAAAATCATTCTTCAACCTCTGAGCCGGTTCTCCAGGCTCTTTATGGTAGGTAGACATTCCAAAGTTCCTCATGTTGAGGACAGTCACGTATTCCTGGACCTCGATATCAGATACCTTGTCAAGGTCATCAGGCTTGTCTGTTTCCCTGCCACGCATACCTTTTCGTTTATACAAAATTGCCCGTTTTATGAGGTTGTATAAACTTTCCTCCCCATGCTTAATTGTTTGAAGTATCCAGTATTGCGTTGGTTCGGGGGATACAGAGCCGAGCTGGCCTTCTGGATGAACAGGAAGGACCAAGTAAACATGGAAGGGTTTTCCCCCGTAAATAGCTGCTTGTACCCTTTGGGCAATCTCTTTCATCACCCAATTGAACGAGAGCGAGTCCACACCATGGCGGCTCTTTCCGCAATGGGATGTGAAAAACTGATTCTCGATGTAGATGCAGGCCTGCGCCGAGCGAATGCAATTCACCATGGCCTCTAGGATGGAGATGTGAGGGCGGCCGTTGGGCCTTGCATTCTTGATCAATACTTCCCGGAGAACAGGATTCTTTGATTTCCAATCGTCCAGTGTATCGATCCAGTTGGGCTTGGTTTTAAACAGTGTTTTCTCTAAAGTAACTTGATTATTTGAACATGTACGTAGAATCTGTACACCAATAGTGCCCGGCCCGGGAATAAGCGGGTCAACGAGTAAATCATACCCCCCAATGGATTTAAACCACTCCTGGGTTAGAGGTTTGTCCATGTATTGGGAAACAGCCTTCGAGGTTTTATCCCAAATATGCGCGAGCTTGTTTGCACCCTCCAGGAGCAGATTCTTCTTTCTGTTGGTTGTATTTGCATCAATGAAGCTGTTCCAGCGACGAACAAAGTTTTTAAAAACATCGAAAACGGCAGGGCCTTCTATACGAACCTGCGAATCTTGCCAAGGCTGACGGGGTTGGAAGCGCTCATCAAGAGTGTTTGTTGAAGGACCTAATTTTTGACCCAAGCCAATTGCTTCCGTGTACTCCTCAAGATTCCATACATACCTTCTAAACCCAGGGCGACCATCGTGAGATTGCGTGAGTTGGATCTCACGGTCGGTGAGCGGTCGTCCCGGATTTGCCATCTGGTTGTAGGCGTCATGAATGATCCGGATCTTCCTATCGATGATCACATCAAAATTCGGTGTGTCCCACCGGGTATAAGCGATATCCATCCCGCCTAAGTACGCAATCTGGCCATCAATGAGGGCACCTTTCTGATGATGTGAAAACAAAATGGCAGCATCTCTGCCTGAACTCGGGTTTTCTAAAAGCACTTCCAATGTTCCCAAGGCGTACTCATACCCCCCATCCCGCTTCACGCTCTTGTGTATCGCATCCTGCATCTGCATGAACTTGCTGCGGGAATCCTCTTCGTGGGTGTCGGGGGTACCAGCCTTGGCTCCAGTGCCCACCGAATCATACAACAATACTCGTACATGAACGCCGCGCTTCATGACTTCGCCCAATATTTCGGAGAGGCGCCCTGGGTGGCCCTCGACTCCGCGTTGATCCAGCTCCACGTCATAGTCCAGCTGCCAGTCAAAGATGAAGATGAACTTCTTGGCCTTCCGCATTTCATTAGCCAAGTCCGCCAAGTAATCTCTTCCACAGGTGAACGCCTGTACCTTGTTCCCATGGCGTGGCATGGCAAAACCTGAAGTGGCCACCCAGTATTGGCCGGAACTGACGGCATGAGTCCCGTCAGCTAGAGGGACGTGAGCTTTTTGATGGTAAGTACCAGGCATGAGCGGGCTCGTTAGCAATCGACTTTGGGTTTGATTTGATCAAGCTTCTTGATGGAATATTCGGTCTTGAGGTATTCCTTCAAGATTTCCTTATCGGGCTCCGGCGATAAATCAGCGTTTGGTGCATGGTTCAGCCCATCCAGAATCCGATCGTGATTCTCGGGGGAACTCTCCAGTGTCCAGAATCGGCGTGAAATCGGGAATGCGTGAAGTCCATGAAGAATCCAGATCTGCTTCGGATTCTTCGTTGTTTCTGACAAGAGCATTTTCTTTTGACCATCCGACAACCCAAGGTTGCCATCGCCTTGGCTCGCGCCTTCGCACAATACGTGTTCCCAGCTTTCCTGGGCATGAACCAGGGCGTGAAGATCCTCTTCTTGAGTGAATTCGTCTTTTACTTTGACAATCTTCCAAGGCAGATTCTGTCTCGGAACTCCGTATTTACTCCCCGGAATATCTTGAAGGCTGAATTTGAAATCCACTTTTTCCTGATTGTTATAACTTGGATCACCCTTAGGAAGAGCGGGTAGAGATGCATTCACGCTTTCCGGCGCCGTGAGCACCACCATCGCGGTGAACACATTGCAGTTCTTTCCTTCGATGTTGATCTCGCCATCCTTGAGCTGGAACTTGGCTCCAGGGGTCGCTAGGGTGATGCCTTTCTTGGCGAGCATCTCCAGGGTGCCGTTGATGGCGAGGACCTTCATGCCTTGGTCGGCGGTGGTGTTCAGTTGGCCGTTATGGGCTTGCAGACTGATGTCGCTCTTGCCGGCGATGATCTTCATGCCGGCGTTCGAGGTGAACACGCTCCACATGTCCTTGATCGCCATGGCCAGCTTGCCGCCCACGGTGAGGTTCGTGTCCTTGCCGCTGGTGGCGTGGAGGTCCTTGCCAATGCACATGGCCTGACTGGAAGGTGTGGCACTCACGATGCCCGTGGGACTTGAGAGCGCCAGCACGGGCTCGGAGAAGGCGGCCACCTTCTTGGCCTTCTTGCCGGTGCCCTGGTGCTTGGTGGCTTCGAGGACCTTCTTCACATCCTCGGAGGCTTTGATGGCCTCCAGCTTTTCCGCTTTGTGGGCCTCGCTGGCGTCGGAAAGGGTCTTCGAGATATCGATGGAGGCCTTCAACTGCGAGGTGAGCGGGCTGTTCTCCTGATGGTCGGTGCTGCTTTCGTCCGTGGTGAGGAGCATCCCCTTGTTGGCCCGCAATGCGCCCCAGCCTTCGGTTTTCAGCTCGAAGCCTTCGCCCAGGGGGAAGGTGGATCCGTTCCTTCGGGGGTTCACCAGATAGCCCAGGTTCAGTTGGCTGGCCAGGTGATCGCAGGCCAGGCGCGCCCGCAGTTCGTGGGGCGTGTCGTCGAACACCACTTCGTTGCCGCCCAGGCCCTTGATCATCTTCGACCGGATGCCGCTGAGGGTTTTCTCCGTCGGCAGCACGGAGGCTTCACTGAAGGTGGTGGGCGTCTTCACGCCATTGCTCAGGCAGCCCACCGCCATGGGCTTGTCGGGATCGTCGCCCATGAACTGGATCAGGAGTTCGTCCCCGGCTCTCGGAATGAAGGAGCTGCCGAAGCCCTGGCTGCACCACATCTGCGCGAGGCGCACCCAGGCGCTGTCCGCGTCCGTGTCGCTGGCGCCCGCGTCGGCGTGCTCCTGGGGTCGCGTGAACAGGAAACGCACCTTGATCCGATGGAGGTCGTCCACGTGGACTTCTTCCCCCTCGGGTCCCACCGCGCGGGCGCAGAGGATGCCGGGGCGCGGAGGCTTGATCTCATGGGGCAGGATGGGCACGCCCAGTCGCACGCAGATGAAGCGGTTCGTGTAGGGTGGTTCCGGCTTTTTGTCGTCGCTTGCCCCCAGTTCCAGCAAATCGGAAAGTCCGGCTTTCAGGTCCGCAGGTAGGTTGTTCACGGCGGTGAGATCCAGGCCTGTGATCACGAACTTCCGATCCTGGGGGTCGTCCTGGTCGTGGATGGGGTGCTGGATGAGGGAGAACCAGGTGCCTGCCATGAAGGTCCGCATGGAACCTTCGCCTTCAAAGTGCTTGGATTGGCCTTCCAGGGCGAGCATGCGGATCTGGGTGCGGCTGTCCAGCACGCCGGATTCGTCATCCTCCAGGGGCGGATGGTACTGGTAGTCCTCCAGAGTTTCCGCCAAGGCATTGCCGTAGGTCCCTTGCTCGGTCTGGGTGGCCTCGCCCGCCGACATCAGCGAGGCGTTGGTGTGGTTCCAGGAGGCGCGGCTCACGGCTCCCTTCTGCAGGAAGCGCCGCGCCTTCCATTCCGTGACCGCGTCCTTCTGCTCGGTGCCATCGGCCCGGTGGAAGCGGGCGGATTCGCAGGGGTTCGCATCCAGGTTCTGCGGATCATCGAAGAGGATCAGCACGTGCTGGGGATGATCGGTCAGGCCGTCTCGGGCGGGTTCCAGGACAAAGGAGATTCCTTCCCGAGCCCAGAGGCGCTTCAGGTAGTCGAAGTCGGTCTCGTTGAACTGCATCCAGAAGGGCCGTACCACGTAATCCGACTGCAGGCGGTTGTCCACATGGAACGCGGCCCCGATCACGGGGTTGGTGTCGATGTGCTCCTGGAGAATCTTCAAGGAGAGATCCACCACATTTGTCTCGGTATAGATCCGGCAGGTGCCTCGATGCTGAAGCGCCACCAGGGCCGATTCGATGACGAGGCGGTACTGCGCGAACCCGCCGTCCGCGCCCTCCTGGCGGACTTCGGTGATGATTCCGTCGATCTCGCGCTCGCTGCCATCATCGGCGAGGATCGTGATCTGCGCTGGAACGCCAAGAAGGGATTTGAGTTCGATGGCTGCGTTGTTGGAGAGGACTTCGAGCTCATAGCGGAACCCCTCGTTCACGGCCTCGTGGCCCGTGAGTCGATGGGGCAGTAGCGCATCGTCCGGAATGCCGCTGCCCGCCGCGAGGTGCAACTTGAGAAGGCGCGTGGTTTGGGTGAACGCCGAGGCATAGGACGGCAGGAGAGAGGAAAGATCACCGAAGCCGGAAAAGCCGGCCATCCTGCCTCCGAAATCTTGATTTAACAGGCCCACGAAAAACCCCTCATGAAAGGACCAGTTCAAAGCTCACGGGATCAAGGACACAAAGAACCCCCGAACCGCAAGAAGGCGGCCTGCCGCCCTGCATTCACTCCGAGTGGAAGGAATAAACCATATTGCCCGCTTCGGGACCAAGAGTGAAGGCGAAAGCCGCGAGAATACCGTGTTTTTTGGCGATATTTTCCTAAATTCCGGTCTTACCGTTTTCCCTTGAACCGGTTGACCTGGCGCAAAACGGGTTGCTTAATTCCGTTCCAGCCCATGATTCTCTAAAGTTCTGTGTCGCCTGGATGCGCTCTCTCACCCGAGCCCTGAGGCCGTGCGCTCCCGGTGCTCCTCTTCCAGCCCCTCGTTCCGGGGGGCTATCCGCTTGCTTGCGCACTATATTAGGGGCATCCCATGAAAGGGAAAACAGGGACGACCATGGGCCGGACGGAGCTGAAAAAGGTCGTGGTGGCCGGTGGCACCGGACTGGTGGGACACCATCTGGTGCAAGCCCTCGTGGAACGCAAAGCCCTGGTGGCGGTGGTGAGCCGCAAGCCTGCACTGGCGAAGCTACCCAAGGGCGCGGAAGCCTATGGTTGGAAGGACTTGCCCGCACTGCTGGAAGGCGCGGATGCCGTCTTCAACCTGGCGGGAGAAGGACTGGCGGACAAACGATGGTCGCCCGATCGGAAGGAAGCGATCCTCTCGAGCCGCACGGAGAGCACACGACGAATCGTGGAGGCTTTGAAATGGGTCGCCCAGAAGCCCCCCGTGCTGGTCAACGCCAGCGCCATCGGCTTCTACAACGCCGATGGCCAGAGTTTGCAGGAAGAGAACGCGAAACCCGGAAAGGATTTCCTGGCGCAGGTCTGCGATGCCTGGGAAAAGGAGGCGGATGCGGTGACCGGCAAGGGCATCCGCCTGGTGAAGCTGCGCCTGGGCGTGGTACTGGCCCGGGAGGGTGGCGCGCTGCCCAGGATGGCCCAGCCCGTGCGCCTGTTTCTCGGGTGCCCCCTCGGCGACGGCCGGCAGGGCTTCAGCTGGATCCACATCGCGGATCTCGTCGACCTGCTCCTGGAAGCGGCCAGCAATATCAACTACGAAGGAGCGATCAACGCCACGGCGCCGAAACCCATCTCGCACAGGGCCTTCATGGAAGCCCTGGCCAGGCGGCTGCACCGGCCCCTCTGGCCCCTGCCCTCCATCTGCACGCGATGGCCCTTGAAACTGCTCCTCGGCGAAATGGCCGAACCCATGTTGCTGCGGGGTGCCTACGTCTACCCGAAGAAGGCCCTGGCCCTCGGTTTCCACTTCACGTACACAAGGTCAGAGGAGGCCCTGGAGGACCTCCTCTGACCATCGTCGTGCCTAAGCCGGTTCCTCCTCCGCCAGCACAGGCTCTGCTTCTGCGACGTACTCAGGTTCGAGGTTTTCCTCCGCCTCATAGGTGCCCGCCAGGATCGCGTTGGCCTTCTTGGCGTCCAGTTCCTTTTCCCACTTGGAGACGGCGATGGACGCGATGCCGTTGCCGATGAGGTTCGTGATGGCCCGCGCCTCGGACATGAAGCGATCGATGCCTAGCAGCAGTGCGAGCCCTGCCACTGGGATATTCCCCACGGCGCCCAGCGTGGCGGCCAGGGTGATGAAGCCGCCGCCCGTCACCGCCGCGGCGCCCTTGGAGGTGAGCAGCAGCACGGTGAGGATGACGATCTGCTGCCAGAGCGTGACGTGGGTGTTCGTGGCCTGGGCGATGAAGAGCGCGGCCAGGGTGAGGTAGATGCTGGTGCCGTCGAGATTGAAGGAGTAGCCCATCGGAATGACCAAACCCACCACGGACTTGGAGCAGCCCAGCTTCTCCATCTTCTTCATCATGAGCGGCAGCGCGGATTCCGACGACGAGGTGCCCAGCACGATGAAGATTTCTTCCTTGATGTAGCGCAGGAACCGGAAGAGGCCGACGCCCGCCCAGCGCATCACCAGCCCGAGCACGATGAAGATGAACAGGGCGCTGGTGGCATAGAAGCAGGCGATGAGCTTGCCCAGGCTGAGCAACGTAACGAGGCCGTATTTCCCGACCGTGAAAGCCATGGCGCCGAAGGCTCCGACAGGCGCCACGCGCATGACGATGGCCACGATGCGGAAGAGCACCTTGCTGAAGGAATCCAGGAACTTCAAGACGGGCGCGCCGTATTCCTTGATGGAGGTGAGCGCCACACCGAAGAGGATCGCGATGAGCAGGATCTGCAGGATGTCGCCCTTGGCGAAGGAATCGGCCACGTCCTTCGGGATGATGTTCATCAGGAAGTCCACGGTGCTCAGGGTGTGGCCGGAGGTGGCGTAACTGGCGATGGCCTTGGTGTCCAAGGTGGCCGGATTCACGTTCATGCCTGCGCCAGGCCGGAGGGTATTGGCCACCATGAGCCCGATGACAAGCGCCACGGTGGTGAAGACCTCGAAGTAGATGAGGCTCTTCAGCCCCACGCGCCCCACCTTCTTCAGGTCCCCCATCTTGGCGATGCCCGTCACCACCGTCACGAACACGATGGGCGCGATCAGCATCTTCACCAGCTTGATGAACCCCTCGCCCAGGGGCCGCATACTCTCGCCCACACTAGGGCTGAAGTAGCCCAGCAGCGCGCCGCAGATGACCGCGATGATCACCTGGAGGTAGAGACTGCCTGCGATCCGTTTCGCGAGCCTCACCAGGAAAAAGGGGTTACCGCCGGATGGCGTCGTGCTCATGGACACTCCTTGGGAGAAGAAGGTGAAAGAGCGAACTCCGCGATTCGCCGGCTGGATTCCGGAAGGTCGCAGATGTTCTTCGGTGGCCGAATCGGTTGATGCGGTGATCTGAACAGGGTGCTGCCTCCTAGAGGCAAACCGGGTGCCACCGTGGCTCTTCGACGCCAAATGCAAGGGTGGAAGGCCATCGCGGGATTAGGCGCATCCGCAGAACAGGACTCAGGGGTATAACCGAACGCATGGCCCTTGGAGCAGGTAACGCGTTCCGGTCACTCTGGCGAGGATCCGCGCTTGAAGGTGCTTATTGCGAACGATGCAGTTGGTCATACCCCCCGATGGATCCTGCGACTGAGCGCGGGCTGCGACATGCCCAGCAGCCTCGCCGCAAGGGACTGATTCCCCTTGGCTCGCCGAAGGGCCTCCTCGATCAGCTGATCCACCGCTTCGTCCGGCCGTGGCAGGGTTTCCAGGGATTCGAAGATGTTGTCCACGGTGGAGCCCGGGAAGGCTTCTCCTTCGAGCCCCATGGCCTTGGCGAAGGAGGTCATGGAAAGAGTCCCGGAACGATGCTGCGTCACCGCGTCGAAGACCATGGACCTCAGTTCGCGCACATTGCCCGGGAACGCATAGGTCTCGAGTAGCTGCGTCAGTTCTCTTGGGACCGCAGGCACCTTCTTCCCCAGCTCTTCCGCAGCCTGGGCGAGGAAGTATTCCAGGAGCACGGGCACGTCTTCCTTGCGTTCCCGCAAGGATGGGACGTGGATCTGGTGGGTCTTCAACCGGTAGTAGAGATCCTTCCGGAAGGGGCTGCGCGTGGCGAGATCCTGGTTCGTAGCAGCGATGATCCGAGCCCTGGACCGCTTGGGACGGTCGCTTCCTAGGGGGTAGAACTCGCCATCGTTGAGCACACGCAAGAGCTTCAGTTGCGAATTTGGATTCAGATCGCCCATCTCGTCCAGGAGCAGCGTGCCTTGGGCGGCCTCTTCGATGAGCCCGTTGCGGGCCGAAGTCGCTCCGGAATAGGCACCCTTCACGTGGCCGAAAAGGGTGTCCGCGAAAAGGTTGTCGTCGAGGCCGGAGACATTCACCCGCACCATGGGTCCGGAGCGTCCGCTGAGCCCATGGATGGCCTTGGCGATCAACTCCTTGCCGACTCCGCTCTCCCCGGTGACGAGGATGGGCTGGCCGCTCACGGCAACGGATTCCACGTAGCGGAAGATGGAGAGCATCGCCTTGCTGGCGCTCTTGATCTCGTCGAAGGCTTCGGGGTGCTCCAGGGAATCGAGGAGCAGGCGGCGTCCCATCTGCAGGTTCTCGTGCTGCATCTCGATCATCCGCACCGCGTGCTGGATGGTGGTGACGATGCGCTCCTCGCCTTCGGTCTTCACGCAGTAGTCGTAGGCGCCCAGCTTCATGCAGCTCACGGCCATCTCGATCTGGTTGAGGCCCGTCAGCACGATCACGGCCGTTTCCGGGTGATGCTCCGAGAGCATCTTCAGCAGCTCCTGCCCTGAGATGTGGGGCATGGTGAGATCCAGGAGGATCAAGCCGACCTGTTTATGTTCGAGGATGTCTTTCACCTCCCGGCTGTCCTGGCATGGGATCACATGATTGATGCCCGCCAGACGCTCCAGTGAGATGGAGAGGGAATCGAGCCAAACCGGCTCATCGTCCACCAGCAGGAGCGGGAAGGTTGGGTAGAGCGCCTCGGTCATGAACGTGCCTCGGAGGGAATGGCAGGAAGCCGGAAGATGGCCGTGGTGCCCTGCCCCGGCGTGGAAAGGAAATCCAGGGTGCCACGGTGCTCCTTGACAATGCCGATGGAAACGGAGAGCCCGAGCCCCGTGCCGCCCTGCTCCCGCTTGGTGGTGAAGAAGGGATCCGTCAGATGGGCCAGGTGCTCCTCGGCGATGCCAACACCCTCGTCGCGCAGCTCCAGGATGATCTCTCCGGCAGTGGCGTCGAACTGCGTGGACAGGAAGATCCCTTCGCCATCGTTGCGCAGGGCTTGGCAGGCGTTCAGCAGCAGGTTGACGATCACCTGCTCGATGCGCATGGCGTTCCCGCGGATGGGAGGCAAGTGTTCCGCATAGCTGGCCTCGAAACGCTGGGTGGACTTCCGGATCGTGTTCTCCACGAGGCGTACGGCCTTCTGGGCGATGGCGTTGAGGTCCACCTGGTCATCGAAACCCCGGCTATCCATGCGGGCGAAGTCCTTCAAGTCCTCCACGATGTGCTTCACTTTGCCGGCGCTTTCGTAGGCTTCCCACAGCTTCTCGTTGATGCGGGAGCCGATCCTGGAATAGGGGAGGCCAGCCACCTGGAAGTCCCCGTGCTGGGCGTAGTGGTCCTCCACGATGGCGCGGGTGTCCGCGAGGTAGTCGGAAACCAGCGGCAGATTCATCAGGATGAGGGCGTTGGGATTGTTGATCTCGTGGGCCACGCCGGACACCAGCGTGCCCAGGGACGCCATCTTGCCCGCCTGGACCAGCTGCTGCTGCTTGAGTCGCAGTTCCTCCGCCGCGCGTTTGCGTTCCGATATCTCCTGCTCCAGCGCGGCGGTGCGGATGGCCACCTGGCGGCTCAGGGTGCGGGACCACAGCAGGGTGCCCGCGAGGACCAGGAGGAAGAGCGTGGCCGGAATGGAGCCGTATTTGAGGACCTTCATCCAAGGTACGCCCTGGTCCTCCAGCACGCCGAGCCAGCGGTTGTAGATGGACTGGTACTCGCCCGTCTCCTTGAGCACAGCCAGTCCTTCGTTGATCTGGCTCAGGAGCTCTGTGTTGCCCCGGCGGACGGCGAAACAGTACTTCACCGCGATGACGCTCTTGGCGATGGGCACGACGTCGTCGAGGTGCCGCTCCTTGATCAAGTAGCTCGCGGGCAGGTTCGCCACCACGGCGTAATCGCACTTGCCCGAGGCCACCACGCTGAGGGCACCGGCGGGAGTTCCCGTCAGCACGGGCTTCACGTTGAGCTTGATCTCGGAAAGATAGTCGTGGATGAAACCGAGATCCTGGAAGGCCACCTCCTTCCCTTCGAGATCCTTCAGGGTGCCGACGATCGGAGTGCCGCGCCGCGCGTAGATGGAATGGCTGACCATGGTGTGCGGGTTGGAGAAGTCCACGACCTTGGTGCGCCCCTCGCTGTACGACATCCCGGCCAGCACATCCACTTCGCCCCGGTCCAGGGCCTGCCGCATCTCGTACCAATCCCCCAGCCGGAACTTCACGCGCATGCCCATGACATCCGCGATGGCCTTCATGAGATCGAGGTTGTAGCCCGCGGGGTGTCCATCCTTGTCCAGGAACTCGTACGGCGGGTAATCGCGGTTCCCGCCCACGACGATGACCTTGGGTTCATGGGCCGGCTGATTGTCCTCCGCCCGGCCGAGGACCGGCAGGAGGCTCAGCGTGACGCTCATCAGGAACCGCAGCAAACGCATGGAAGCAGACCAAGGGTTGAAGAGAGAGTAGCTCCATTCCTGCGGCGACACATCAGGCTTTGGCAGCTCCGGGTTCGAAGGAAGCCAGCGTCACGCTAAGCAGCACGTCGATCATTTCCCTCAGCTCCTCGGGGCTCTGAGCCGTTTCCTTGAAGCCATGGACCGCTGCAGTGAGAACATGGGCGAGGCGCTCCAGCTTGGCCACAGAAGGCGCTCCGGATGCGGTCTTCATGATCGCCACCAGCTCCGCTTCGAATTCTCCGCTGGCCTGGGAAAGGGCCTTGCCGGCGAAGGCATAGCCGCACTGGATGAGATCCTTGGCATCGGGAGAACCGCTGAGGAGCGTGAAGGGCTGCACGGCCCAGTGATCGAAGGCTAGACGGAGCTTCGACAGCGCCGTTTTCCGGCTGGTCAGGCCGGCGCGGATCTCTTCCAGCATCGTTGCCCAGTAGGCCTTGAGCACGGCCTCGAAGATGCGCTCCTTGTTGCAGAACAGCAGGTAGAGCGCGGGCCTCGAGATCCCGGCCACCTCGGCGATATCGCCCATGGTGGTTCGCTTGTAGCCGTACCGGAGGAAGACGGTCTTCGCGGCTTCGAGGACCCTGGATGCCTTTTCGCTGCCCATGCGAAAAAAGTATTGACATTATTTGTCCGAATGTCAATCATCGACACATTGACATTTTCTGATGTTTTGTCAGATATTTCCCGGGAGCCGAACATGCCCACCAACCCCAAGCAGCCCTGGACCGTCCGGGATGTTCCCGACCAGACGGGCCGCGTAGCGATCATCACCGGCTCCAATTCGGGCATCGGTTTCGAAGCGGCCAGAGTGCTCGCAAGCCGCAACGCGACGGTGGTGCTCGCCTGCCGTAACACCGGAAAGGCCGAGGCTGCCGCATCACGAATCCGGTCCGAATGCCCCGGCGCCAAGGTGGAGATCCAGCTCCTGGACCTGGGCTCCCTGGAGTCCGTGAAACAGGCTGCCGAGTCATTGCGGACCCGCTTCCCGAGGATCGACCTACTCATCAACAACGCCGGTGTGATGGTTCCTCCCTACGGCAAAACTGTCGATGGTTTCGAGACCCAGTTCGGAACCAACCACCTGGGGCACTTTGCGCTTACGGGTCTGCTGTTGGAAAGGCTCCAGGCCACCCCACATTCCCGCATCGTCAACCTTGCCAGCCAGGCCCATCGGATGGGGCGGATCCGTTTCGACGACTTCAACTTCGAACGTGGCTATCGCGCCTGGCCCGCCTACGGGCAATCCAAACTGGCGAATCTGCTCTTCACCTACGAACTCCAGCGGCGGCTTGGCAAGGCAGGCGCGGGCACCATCGCCGTGGCCGCCCATCCCGGCTGGTCGCGGACGGAGCTCCAGCGTCATGCCACGGTCAAATGGTGGAACCGTGTGCTGTATCCGATAGTCGGGAGCTGTCTGAGCCAATCCGCGGCCCGCGGTGCTCTTCCCATGCTCAGGGCTGCCACCGATCCCAAGGTGACGGGAGGAGACTACTTCGGGCCTTCGGGTTTCCTGGAATTCACGGGCGATCCCGTACGTGTGGAATCCAATCAACGGTCCCATGACGCGGAAGCCCAGCTCAAGCTCTGGCAAGCATCTGAAAATCTGACGGGCATCGTCTACGGCCTTTGATGGATGTGAAGGAGAACAAAAGCATGAAGGTCATCCTCTTCGGCGGCACGGGCATGGTGGGCCAAGGTGTTCTGAGGGAATGCCTCCGGGATCCCCGCGTGGAGCACGTCTTGTCCATCGGCCGCAATCCCATCGGGCAGCATCACGCAAAACTGAGGGAGATCAGGCACGGCGACTTCCTGGACTGGTCCCTGTTGGAAAAGGCCCTGACCGGCTTCGACGCCTGTTTCTTCTGCCTTGGCGTCTCCTCGGTGGGCATGTCGGAGGAGGACTACCGGCGCGTGACCTACGACTACACGCTGTCCGCCGCCAAGACCCTGGCGAGGCTCAATCCAGGCATGACCTTCATCTACGTTTCGGGCATGGGCACGGACAGCTCCGAGAAAGGCCACTCCATGTGGGCCCGGATCAAGGGCAGGACCGAGAACGCGCTGCTGGAACTGCCCTTCAAGGCAGCCTACATGTTCCGCCCCGCGTGGATCCAGCCCATGAACGGCATCAAGTCCAGGACGAAGCTCTACCGCCTGTTCTATTCCGCCAGCGGCCCCTTTCTTCCCCTGCTGAAGAAGCTACTGCCCAGCACCATGACCACGACGGAATGGCTCGGCCGCGCCATGATCCAGGCGGCAGTTTCCGGCTACAGCAAACCGGTTCTCGAAACCCGGGACATCAACGAGCTAGGCAGCATCACTCAAGATTCGCACCCTGTTCCCTGATCTGGTCCAGCACGCCCTTGGCCTCCATGACGGCCCGGGTCATGGCCAGCCGCTTGCACTTGGAGCCGCAGGTGTTCAGTTCGCGGAGCAGCTCCTGGCTCCAGATGTCCAGAGACTTGCCGGTGAGCGAGTCCTTCTTGAATCGCTCCTCGAAATCATCCAGGTGCGCGGTGAGTCGCACCAGTTCCTCGCGCACATCCTGCCGCTCCGCCAGGACGCCCGCCTCGGCCACGACCCGTTCTTCGGGCAGCTGGCCCGAGAGCTGGGCATCCTTCAGCACCTGTTCCAGACGCTGGCGGTACTGCGCGGGAAGCTCCTGCGCCTGGGCCTCTGCTTCCACGTGGATGGTGTCCCGCAACACCCGCAGTCGATCCAGGGCCAAGCGGAAGAAGGGCTGCAGACGTTCCGCCTCTTTTTGCCGGCTCGCGTTCCAGGCCTGCAGCAACCCCGACATCGCCGTCAGCACGCTGGCTTCCAGCCGTTCCGCCAGGTCCGAGGCCGGCGGCACCCAGGCACCGGGGAACCGGAAGAAGGCCTCCGCGGACAGGGGCGGAAGCCCCAGCCATTCCGCATCCTCCTGCCAGGTCTTGGCGACGCTGCGCAGGAGAGCGCGGTTGATCTTGGGTTCGAGGCTCGGTTCGTCCTGCACATCGATGACGAGATCCAGCTTGCCCCGATGCGCGGCCTCCCGCACCAAGGCGCGGATCGCGTTCTCCATCGGGTACAGCGCCGGATGCATGCGCGCGGACAGTTCTAGGGATTTGTGGTTCACACTGCGGAGCGTAAGGCGCAGCTGCCCCTGTTCCAGGGGCTGGATCACTTCGGCGTAGGCGGTCATGGAGCGCATGGGAACCTCGGAAAACACGATCAATAAAGGCTGAAGGAACTGAATGAAAGAACCGGGAGGATGGGCCGGTCATGCCTCCTTGCAGAGGTCTTCCGCCCTCCTCTCGATGATGTCATTCCAGGGGCCTGCCGAAAACCACTGTTCGACTTCGCCAAAACCGACGGCATGGTAGGCCTGGATGCCCAGCGCCCGCGCGGTCTCAACGTTCAGCAGGGAATCATCGAAGTAGATGATGCGATCCAGCGGCATACCAGATGCCGCACTCATTTCCATGAAGGCTGGCGGATCCGGCTTCACCTGGCCAGTGAGGTGCGAAGCGAGGGGAAAATCGAAGCATTCAGCCCATTCATCGCGCCAGTGCAGCTCGTTGCAGTTGCTCAAGCAGCCCACCTTGTGGCGCCTCTTGAGGCGTTGCACCAGCTCCCGGGCGCCTGGGTAGAAGTCTTTCACCCACGCTCGGAAGAGCCGGATGAATGCTGCTGGCTCCATCGGCAGGCCGAACTCAGAGATGACACCCTGCGCGAAGTCAATGGCGCCAAGCTCACCCCGCTCGAAGGCGGCAACGGAGGGCGATCTCAGCCAACGCCCACGCATCTCCTGACCACAACCCTCGAGATCTCCCATCTTTTTCAAGGCCTCGAACCCCACATTTTCGATGAGCACGCCGCCAAGATCGAAAAAGAAAACGATCTCAGACATGCTCATCGCCCTCCTCGGCCTTCGCCAGCAGCCAGGTTTTACCCCGCAGCCGCTCCAGGCCACGCTCCGGATATAGTTCCAGAGGCGCGCGCAGTCCAGGATCCAGGCCCATGCGCGGTACCGCGGCGCGGTCGAAGCCCAGGCGGGCGCCTTCCTGCAACCGCAAGGGCAGCTGGGCCACGGGACGCACCTCGCCGGTGAGCCCCACTTCCCCCAGGAAGAGACACTTGCCCGCCAGGACCCGTCCCGTGGCGCTGCTGGCGAGGGCTGCGACGACGGCGAGATCCGCGGCGGGATCTTCCACCTCGAGACCACCGGCGACGTTCAGGTAGACGTCACGGTCGTGGAGCTGCACGCCGCCGCGCCGTTCGGCCACAGCGCAGAGCATGGAAAGGCGCTGGCCATCGATGCCCAGGGCCGTTCTCCGGGGAATGCCGAGACCAGCGGAGGCCACCAGCGCCTGGATCTCCACAACAACGGGACGCGTGCCCGAAAGCACCACAGTGGCCGCGCAGCCGGGTCGGGGCTCCGCTTCTAGGAAGAAGGGATTGCCCTCGGCGGGGATCAATCCCTTTTCCGTCATGGCGAAGACACCGAGCTCGAAGGCAGCCCCGAAGCGGTTCTTGAGGGCTCTCAGCAATCGGTGATGGTGGTGCCGATCCCCTTCGAAGGCGAGCACCGTGTCCACCAGATGCTCCAGAACCTTGGGCCCCGCGAGGCTGCCGTCCTTGGTGACGTGGCCCACCAGCACCAGGGGCGTGCCCGTCAGCTTGGCCCAGCGCGCCAGCAGCGCCGCGCAGCCGCGCACCTGGCTCACGCTTCCGGCGCTGGACTCGAAATCGGGATCGAAGAGGGTCTGGATGGAATCCACCAGCAGCAGCGACGGCTTCATCCGGTCGGCCACCTCCAGGATCCGCCGCACGTCGGTCTCGGCGAACAGATGGATATCGGGATTCTCAGCGCCCAGCCGCTGCGCCCGGAGCTTGATCTGGCGTTCGCTCTCCTCGCCGGAGGCATAAAGGACAATGCCATTGGAAGCCGCGGCCCACTGAAGCACCAGAGTGGACTTGCCGATGCCCGGCTCGCCCCCGAGCAGGACGACCATGCCGGGAACCACTCCGCCGCCCAGGACCCGATCCAGCTCGGCCATGCCGGTGGCGGCCCGTTCCGTGTCCGTGATCTCCACCTCGAGAAGCGGGATGGGATCCGCGTACTGGCTCTGGGCATAGGCGCTGCCCGTGCGCTTCAGGTCGCGCTTGAGCGCGCCCTTTACTTCCTCAATGGTGCCGAAGGCGCCGCAGGTCCCGCACTTGCCCAAAGGCCTGGGATAGCGCGCGCCGCAGGCGGTGCATTCGAACATGGTTGTGGTCTTGGCCATGGAACAAGCGTAGCGGGAAATCAGGTATAGTAGCCTCCGGCGATGGTGTCCGCCTTAAAACCGCCCCGACGGCTGATGACACCTACGGTTGGTGGAAGGGGCGCGAAACGATTTGACGAATGTGCGAACCTCCCGCATGTCCCATGACCTTTCTGCATGTTCGACCCTCCAGGAGATCCGCCATGCTGCACATCGACATCCCGGGCTTCAAGCGCCTTGCCCTCGAACATCTCGTCCTTGACCTCAACGGAACCTTGGCCGTCGATGGCAAGTTGATGGCAGGCATCGAGGAGCGGATCAACCTGTTGGCCGCCGATCTCCAAATCCACGTCCTCACGGCTGACACCTTTGGCCACGCGGCCGAGGCGGTCAGAGGTCTGCGGGCCACACTGACCATCCTTGGTCCCATGGATCAGGCCGAGGCCAAGCTTGTCTACATCCAAGCCTTGGGATACGAGCGGGTTGCGTGCATCGGAAACGGCAGGAATGATCGCCGCATGCTGGAGGCGGCGGCTCTCGGCATCGCGATTTCCAGCATGGAGGGAACCGCACGCGAAACCATCCTCGCCGCGGACATCTTCGTTCCCACGGCCCACGATGCCCTGGATCTGCTTGAGAAGACCCAGCGGCTGATCGCGACGCTCCGGAGCTGATGGACAACGATCCGATGACCAATCAACATCAAGCAAGGTGGACCAGAAATTGAAATACCTTTTGATTTTTCTCGGCGGGGGCATCGGAGCCGTGCTCCGCTACTGGATGCAGGGGCTCATCTACAGCCGCACGGGCGCTGATTTCCCCTACGGGACTCTGGTTGTCAATGTCCTCGGCTGCTTCATCATTGGCCTGCTGATGATCTCGCTGGAGGAGCGCTTCCTGGCGATGCCGTCGCTGCGCCTCTTTCTCACCATCGGAATCCTCGGCGGCTTCACGACCTTCTCGTCCTTCAGCTACGAAACCCTGGCGCTCTTCCGGGAAGGCGAGATGCTGAGAGCCTTGCTGAACGTGGGTTCCAGCGTGTTCGCCTGCCTGGGTGCGACCTGGGTCGGCATGCTGACGGGCCGGTTCATCTGATACGGAGATCGCACCCATGAAACTTCAAGGCGAAGGAAAGCTGCTCCGGATCTTCATCGGCGAATCCGACAGGGTCGATCATCACGCGCTTTATATCACCATCGTCAAGTCGGCCAAGGAACATGGGCTCGCGGGAGCCACGGTGCTCCGGGGCATCGAAGGCTTCGGCGCGAACAGTCGGTCCATTCACACCGCCCGGATCCTGCGGCTATCCGAGGACCTGCCCATCGTGGTGGAACTCATCGACACCGAGGAGAAGATCACTGGTTTCATGCCAGTGGTGGACCAGTTGCTCGAACGATCGGGAAGCAGTGCCCTGATCACCATGGAAAAGGTGGAAGTGATCCACTACGGGCCTGCGAGCGGGTCGAAACGCGCCTGAGGTTCGGCCAAGCCGAATTTTCGGCAGAATCCTGAATGGGGCATGAAACTGGGAATGAGAATCACCCAAAATCGCAACACAAAAATCTTCAATAGTTGCGTATCGTGCTGAACCGCATTCCACGGGTTTTGTGGAAAACCTTGCGGAATTCCCCCCTGTCAACCCCCTAAATCCCAACATTGCCTTGATTTCTGCGGAGTGCCCTGGCTGCGGGGCTGTCAAGTAATTATTGAAATAACTAGACTAAAAATATGCATCCCGATGCAAACCCCAATTTCCAATGCAACCGTGTTTTCCACAATTTTCAATTTCTTTCGTATTGACATCCCCTGGACCACTCGGCAGGGAGAATCAGACGGGAAAAACGGCTACACGAGCTGTTCTGCTTCTTTCAACTGCACGCTCACCAGCCGTGAGATGCCCTTCTCTGCCATGGTGACCCCGTAAAGGGTATCCGCTGCCACCATTGTGGGCTTCTGGTGGGTGATGACGATGAACTGTGTATCGGTCTTCATTCGCTGCACCATGCCTGCGAAGCGGCCCACATTGGCCTCGTCCAGCGGTGCGTCCACTTCATCGAGCACACAGAAGGGCGAAGGCTTGAAGTGGAAGATGGCGAAGAGGAGCGAAATCGCGGTGAGCGCCTTCTCGCCTCCCGAGAGCAGTGTCAATGCCTTCGCGGATTTCCCGGGGGGCTGGGCCATGATCTCGATACCGCATTCCAGAAGATCCTTCGGATCCTGCAGGCTCAGATGGGCGTTGCCGCCACCGAAGGCTTCCTTGAAGACCTCCTGAAATCGGGCGTTCACGAAGTCGAAGGCTTCACGGAAACGCTCCTCGCTGGTGGCGTTGATCTCCTTGATCGTCGCTTCCAGATTGCCGATGGCCTCCAGGACATCGGCCCGCTGCTGGTTCATGAAGGCCAGCCGCTCCTCGGCCTCCTGGAGTTCCTGGATGGCCAGTGGGTTCACGCTGCCCAGGTCCATGCGCTTGGACTGCAGCTCCGTGTACTTGGTCTGGTGCACCAGCTCGCCGAGGCTCCAGGCCTCGCGCTCCTCGTCGGTGATGGAGGCCAGGAAATCCGGCACGGTCAGCGAGAGGGCCAGCTCCACTTCCTTGGCCAGGGTCTCCATGCTGCCCTGGATCTGAGCGCCCTGGATCAGGGCTTCGTGATGCAGCTGTCGCGCGTTCTCCAGAGCCTGCTGCAGCTCGCGGGCCATGCGCTCGTGGATGCGCAGGGCCTCGAAGGCATGCTCGATCTCGGGTTGTGTCTCGCTCTGCTGCTGCACCAGAACCTGGCGCTCCTGCAGCTTCTGCTGGGTCTCCTCCTCCAGCTCCTGGAGCCTGTTTTGTGCCTGCTCCGCGCGCTCGTGCGCCTGCTGGATATCGGCTTCGAAGCGCTTCTTTTCCGCTTCCAGGTCGAAGGCGCCCCGCTGCAGCTGCTGCACCTGCCGCTGGAGGCTGTCCCGTTCCGCCCAGGCGGAACTGCGCATCTGGCTGGCTCCCACCAGCACCTCGCGGCGGCGTTCCAGTTCCTGCTGGGCCTCGTGCTGGCGGCCTTCCGCGGCATGGATCGCTTCGGTAAGACCTGTCTCTTCGTGATGCTCCGGCTGGGCTTCCAACTCCCGCAGCTTGTGGCGAACGGCATCGATCTCCTGTTCCAGCTGCTCCCACTGGGCGTCGGCGCGTTCCTGGGCCTCGCGGATTTCCCGGAGCTGACCCTGCACGGAGGCCAGACGTCCCTTCAGGTCCTCGTGGGAACGCCTCGCCACCAGACGGTCTTCCTCCATCTCACGGAAACGTTCGCCGGTCTCCTGCATCTTCGACTTCCGCAGTTTGAGCTCGGCCTCCAGGGTCTCCACACGGTCCAGATGTGCTTCCCGTGCCTTCCTGCACGCATCCAGCTCCGTCCTCAGCTTCAGTGGTGATGCGGCCGGGGCTGCGACGCCCGTCTGGATGGGGCCGAAGGGCAGCTTCACCAGTTTTGGCGAAACGAAACCCAGTTCGGAATGGGACAAAGCCAGCAATGGAAGATTCTGATCGGAGCACCGGAAACAACGGCCCAGCAAGGCCTGCAGGGGACGATCCTTGTCGGATCGCCAATGGATATGGGAAGCGAGGGACTCGCAACCCTCCGGCGTCTGGAATTCTCCCGACTGGGATTCCATGGAAACCCACAACTGGCCTGGCACTTCGCAGAGGGCATCCAGGCCTCGGTCACTGAGGATCACGGTCTGCGCCCACGAACCCAGCAAGCGTTCCAGATCCGCCAGCACCACGTCGTCCACGGCCAGGGAATCGGACAAGGAGCTTGGCGATTCCCCTCGTTCCTTGAGCCAGGCAAGGGCCTTCTGCCTTTCTTCGGAACCGCTGGCCTGCTTGAGAAGATCCGAAATCTGGCGCAAACGGCGCTCCTCGGTTTCGAGGGCTCCCTCCGCCTCCCGCAGCGCGTTCACGCAGGTCCGATGCGCTTCGACGGCCTCACTCTGGAGCCTCGACTGGACCTGCACCGCTTCTTCGATCTCTTCCAGCCGATCGTCCGAAGCGGCCAATTCCCGGGAGAGCCGCTGGTCATCGGCCAGCAGGCCCTCGAGGCGCGGGGCGCGAAGGGCTTCCTCGTGGTTCAGTGCGTCGAGACGCCCTTCCAGCTGGGCGATCTGCTGGTGAAGGGCCTGCCGCTGCCGCTGGAGTGCCAGGGCCGCTTTCTCAGCTTCCGCCCGCTGGGCGCGCAGATCCTTGAGTTCCGATTCCACGTGGCGCAAGGCTCCTGCTGCCAGGGCCACGGCCTCTTCGGCGTCGGACACGAGCGACTCCCGGGCTTCCATGCTGGTCTGCGCCTGCGCCAGGGCTGATTGCAGTCGTTGGAGTTCAACCTCCGAATCCCCGGAGCGGTTGAGCAGTTCTTCGAGGCGCTGCCGGAGCTGGGTCTGGGCTTGCTCGGACTCTTCGATGCGTTCGCGCTGGAAGCCGCGATCCTGATCGACGAGGCTTAGGCGTTGGTCCAGCCCCAGGATCGCTCTCGATCGGCGTTCCTGTGCGAGGTTCAGCTCGTCCAGAGCATGGCGCTGGCTCTCCACCTCGCTGGCCTTTTCGGAGGACTGCGCAGTGAGCGTGGCGATCTGGCGTTCCAGCGAATCCAGTTGTTCCAGGATCCGCTCCTTCGCGTTTTCCAGTTCCTCCGTCTTGCCCGCCAGCAGGATGCGCTGGGTGGCCTTGATGGCCCCATCTAGCTCCAGTGCCCGCCGGGCCTTCGCTGCCTGGCGCTTCAGGGATTCCTGCTGCTTGACCAGCTCGAAAAGGATGTCATCTAGTCTCTGAAGATTCACCCGCGTCTCTTCCAGACGTCGCTCGGCCTCGGTCCGTCGCAGTTTGTAGCGCGTGATCCCGGCGGCTTCCTCGAGCAGCAGGCGCCGGTCCTTTGGCTTTGAGGAAAGGATGAGATCGATCTGCCCCTGCTGGATGAAGGAGTAGGCCCGCGTACCCATGCCCGTGTCCAGTAAGAGATCCTGGACATCCTTCAAGCGGCACTCGCGGCCGTTGATCCGGTACTCGCTGCCCGTGTCCCGGTAGAGCCTGCGGGAAACCACCACTTCGCGGGTCGAGCCAGGCAGTGCGGTATCCGGCATCTCCAGCACCAGCTTGACCTCCGCGAGACCCATGGGCTTGCGCTCACTGGTACCCGCGAAGATGACATCGGCCATCTCGGAGCCGCGCAGCAGCGTGGCCCGCTGCTCGCCCAGCACCCAGGCCAGGGCATCGGAGATGTTCGACTTGCCGCAGCCGTTGGGACCCACCACGGCGGTCATGCCCCCGGGGAAGCCCAGTTTCTGGGCATCCGCAAAGGACTTGAATCCGTGGAGTTCGAGGGAAATCAGGCGCAATCAGGGTTCTCCAGGGGACGGCTCCATTTCTCTCCGAATCAATGCCGAGGCGACCTTCCATGGTAGGGTTCTCGCCCTTGAACGTCCATGTGCCAGACGCGGTCGCTGAGGCCAGTGCGGTTACGGTGTCGGTGCTTCTCAAGCGGCCAGGGAATTCAGCCTTGTCTTGAAATAACCGTCTAGGGTAGCGCCAGGACGCGCTTTGCCATGCCGCGCACTTCCTCGATGTGCACGTCCAGGGTCTGCTCCGTCACGATCCTCTCCAGGTCGCGATCCCCGGGCTCGGATCGGTCCGTGATCACTCTTGTCAGCGGGGTTGTGTGTTCGGGGTAGAGGTGATGCGCGTCCATGAAATTTTTCCGTTCCATGGTGAATGGATCAATAAGGTCAAAATTATGTACTCTGCCAAACACTTGAATCACATCCCTCATCCATCGTTCGTAATCCGGCAATCGGCCGCACCTGACCATCACACGGAACAAATCAGCCGTTTCTGGAGTCAAGAACACGACGAAGTGGATATCCGGATGCTCATCCCTCAATCGGAGCAGGTCCCGCAGATAATACTCATTGTATTGATATTCACCGTAAATGTGCTGGTTGTACAGTTCGAGTTGCGCGGCGGCCAATAGGTTCGATTCTGCCGGCGAGATGTAGCGGTTGAGCTTGTCCAGCGTCAGGCGGTCATAGGTAAACAGATCGTGGTTGGGGCGAAACATCTTCGCCGAATAGGTCAAGGTGTCCAGGCTGACGGAGGTCCTGGCTATGGCGAAAACAGACTGGCTGGATTCAATGTAGCTCGAAGGCGGATTCGCGTGATCATGGGCCTTGGCGTTGGTCCCATAGAAATCGAGGCCCAGGTATACCAATCTGATCTGCTTAGGATTGGTCCGAAGAAACAAATTCAGATATTGATTGGCTTCGCCGGGGTAGAACGAGGGAATGGCGTAATTGAAGACTCGCTGAGGCGCGAAATCCTCCTGCCGGAATTGTTCCACCCGGCTGCTGCCCATCAGTAGAGCGTCGTAGGCGATCCCTCCATGCAACAGACGGTTGGTCTTCTGGAGCCTTGCATCCACGAGCGGCACAAAGCGGTTATCGGGCCGGACCGATTTCGTGCAGAGCAGCGGATCGAAATGGAGATTGACCGCAGCCACCATGGCCAGCAATCCGGCTACAGAAAACAGGATGCCGATGGAATAGCTGCGGAATGGACGATGGAATCTCATGGATGCGAAGACAGTGATGTGCTCGTGATCCTTTACTGGAGGAAAGGGACTGCCTGAGATGATGACCCGTGCATTGTAATGGAATCGCAGCCGAACTTCCGAGTATCACGGTTTTCGCGAATCAGAATGGGACAAGGGAGCCGAGTTCCCGGATCCGTTCTCGCTCGACTCGATCAAAAGGAGCATGGCGTGCAATTTATGCTTGATCCGCGCCGGGAGCCACGATAGGCTTTTCGTTCACGTCGCCGGTATCCCGAGGGGTCCGGCAGAATCTTGCGGATATGGCGGAATTGGTAGACGCGCTAGTTTCAGGTACTAGTGATCTCACGGTCGTGGGGGTTCGAGTCCCTCTATCCGCACCAATCAGACCTCCAAGTTGCGCGGTAACGCGCAACTTGGGAGCACGCGACTGAACGTCGCGTGCGTTCGGCCTGATTCGCTGAGGCCTGCAGGCCGAGGCGGAGAGCCATCAGCATTACCTCTTGACAAAGGCGTCCGGCCTTTCCCGGACTGGACCTTCCATGCGGCGACGGGGCTGCGGGAGAGGTGACGGGAGAACACCCGAAAAGGAGCCTGCCATGGCCCTGACCACCGAAGTGAAGCAGATCGTCATTGAAGAATACAAGCAGCACGCCACCGACACCGGGTCGCCCGAGGTCCAGGTCGCTCTGCTCACCAAGCGCATCAACGAGCTCACCGAGCACTTCAAGGTGCACACCAAGGACTACCACAGCCGCCGCGGTCTCATGATCATGGTGGGTCAGCGCCGACGCCTCCTGGACTACCTGAAGCGCAAGGACAAGACCCGCTACGCGACCCTGATCGAACGCCTCGGACTGCGCCGCTAATCCATTACGGATCGCATCATCGAACGCCCGCCCTCCGCGGGCGTTTTCGTTTATGGTTTAGAAGTGGTCGGTGGCCGGTGATCAGAGGCCAGTTATTAGTGACCGCGGCCCCCGGCCGCGCTCCACAACTGACAACTGACCACCGACCACTGACCACTTCTTTTCAGGTTTCTCAATGCTCAACCCTCTCCCCCATCCCGCCAATCCCAATCCATACACCGTCCACAGCCGGAAGCTGGTCTACGACTGTCCCTGGATCCGGGTGCGGGAGGATCGTTTCACGCACCGGAGCGGTGCGGAAGAACGGCTGTACGCTGTGTGCGGCTTCAAGCGGGAAGCATGCGGCGTGATCGCCCTGGATGGCCAGGATCGCGTGGTCCTGGTGGGCCAGTGGCGGTATCCCCTGGAGATCTACTCCTGGGAAATCCCGGAAGGCGGCGGCGAGGAGCACGAGAGTCCCTTCGAGTGCATGCGCCGGGAATTGGCCGAGGAAGCAGGTCTGGAGGCCCTGGTCTGGGAGCCCCTCGCCTTCTTTCACACCAGCAATTCCAGCACGGACGAGGAGACCTTCCTCTTCCTCGCAACGGATCTCAAGGCTCTGCCGCAGGGGCATGCACCGGAGGATGTGGAAGAGCTGATGCATCTCCGCGAACCCTTCGAGAACTGCCTGACCCGGGTCCTGTCCGGTGAAATCACCGACAGTCTCACCGTGGTGGCGATCCTGGCCTTGCACGCCAAGCGCACGGGCCACGCGATTGACCTTCCGGCGACGCTTACCGAGCGATTCTTCCAGCGACCTTCCGAGCATCCAAGTCAGGGCCGTGCCCGCTGGGGTAATCTGGAATCCCTATGATACTCACGCTCCACCCCGATACACCGCAACAGCGCCAGCTGGAGCGCATTGCGGAAGTCCTCCAGAAGGACGGGATCATCGCCTATCCCACGGACACGTTGTTCGGCTTGGGCTGCCTCATCTCCCGCAAGAAGGCCGTGGACCGGATCCAGAGCCTGAAGGGCCGAGATCCCAAGAAACCCATGAGCGTTCTGTGCGCGAACATGGAGATGCTCTGCCGGTACACGCGCCACCTCGATACGCCCACCTTCAAGATCCTGAAGCACCTCTTTCCGGGCCCCTACACGGCCATCCTGCCCGCCAGCCGCGAGGTGCCGCGCTACCTGCAGAACAAGCAGACCGTGGGTCTCCGCATCCCCGACAACCGCTTCTGCCTCGCCATTTCAGCCCTCATGGGCGAACCCATCATCACCACCAGCTGCAACAAGACCGGCGAACCGCCCCTGCAGACCGCCTGGGAGATCGAGGAAGAACTGGGCCACGCCCTGGATCTCGTCATCGATTGCGGCCAGCCCTCCGGAGAGGGCAGCACCATCATCGACCTCACGGGAGAAGAACCAATGCTACTGAGAGCGGGTGCGGGGAAGTGGCCGTTGTGAAGTGATCGGTGGTCAGTGGCCAGTTAATAGTGCCCGCGGCCTGCGGCCGCACTCCACAACCGATCACTGACCACTGACCACCAACCACTAAACTCTCTTCTCAATCGCCACGTAGTGATTCAACGTCGGCCCCTGGTAGATCTGCCGGGGGCGGTAGATTCTGCCGTCGGGGGCTTCGATCACTTCCTTGTAGTTGGCGATCCAGC
>DCFP01000180.1:0-4743 GCA_002319925.1 Holophagaceae bacterium UBA1801
TCACCATCGAGGACCCCATCGAATACCTGCACAGGGACAATCTCTCCATCATCAATCAGCGGGAGGTGGGCGCCGACTGCTCCAGTTTCGCCACGGCGCTGCGCGCGGCCCTCCGCCAGGATCCGGACGTGATTCTCGTGGGCGAGATGCGCGACCTGGAGACCATCGAGACCGCCTTGCACGCGGCGGAAACGGGCCACCTGGTCTTCTCCACCCTGCACACCCTGGACGCCACGGAAACCATCAACCGCGTCATCTCCATGTTTCCGCCCCATCACCAGAAGCAGATTCGCCTGCAGATCTCCGGCGTGCTGAAGGCCATCATCAGCCAGCGCCTCGTTCCGAGGGCCGATGGCCAGGGCCGCGTGCCCGCCTGCGAAGTGCTGGTGGCTACGGAAACGGTGCGCACGTGCATCGAGGACAAAGACCGGACCAAGGGGCTGCGGGACGTCATCGCCAGCGGCACCAGCCAGTACGGGATGCAGACCTTCGACCAGAGCCTCTACTTCCTGCTGCAGGAAGGCCTCATCACCGTGGAAGAAGCCCTCAAGCGCGCCACCAACGTGGGCGAGTTCAAGCTCAGGCTCGAGGGCGTCATGGCCACCTCCGACATGGCCAAGGCCAACATGGACCGCGGCATGAGCATCACCACGGGCGCCGGCCGCGAGGCGGGCGGCGGACCTCAGCCGCCGGTGCAGCCCGGAGGCAAGCAGCCACCGGCACAGGGTGGAGATTTCAAGATCTCGCTGGCAAGGTAAAGCAGGGGTCGGTGGTCAGTGACCAGGGATCCATTGAGGATGGGCGCCTTTGGCGCCCATCATTAGCCACCGGTCACTGAACTTTCAGGTTCGCAGTCTCGGCTTCCAGCGGAAGGCTCAGGAGAATTTGCGCTCCGCCCGAAGGGCGATTGCCTGCCTGGATCCAACCACCGTGCGCCTCCACGATGCCCTTGCAGATGGCTAGACCCAGCCCCGCGCCGGATCTTGCCCGGCCCCGGGGCATCTTGACCAGCTTCTCGAAGATCCGCACTTCCTCGCCTTCGGGAATGCCCGGGCCGTGATCTGCGATGGCCAGGGTCACCGCGCGGTCCGTGGCCCAGCCCTTGATCTCGATGGGCTCATCTCTGGGTGAGAATTTGTGGGCGTTCTCGATCAAGTTGACGAGCACCTGCTCCATGAAGCCTGGATCCACGGAAACCAGGGGCAGGTTGGCAGGGAATTCCACCTTCACGGGCCGATCGCCAAGGAAGGGCTTCAATCGCTCCATGGCCGTGCCCAGCAGTTCTTCCGCGGGCACCCAGGCCTTTTTCAGTTCCAAGGCGCCGGATTCCAGATGGGTGATGTCCATGAGATTCGAGATCAGGTGCTGCAGTTGGTAGGCGTCCTCGCGGATAGTCTCGAGCTGTTTCCTCCGGGCTTCTCCAGCCAGTTCCCCTTTTTCCCCGAGAAGCCGGGCGGTGGCTTCCGAGATGCTGCCCACGGGCACCTGGAGATCCTGGGAGACCGCCGTGAGCACGGCGCTCTTCATCTGTTCCCGGTCGGCCCGGCGCTCGATCTCGGCATCCTTCTCCGCCAGGATGGCCCGTTCCAGGGCCAGCGCCGTCTGGTTGGCGAAGGCCTCCAGGAGATGCCGCTGATCGGGTTCCATCCAATGGGGGAGCCCCTCGGGCCGGATACCCATCACGCCGAGAATGCCCTTGGCCCCGATCAACGGAAGATACAGACCCTGGGCTCCTGGAAGAATATCCGTCCCCATTCCCGCGGCTTCCTCGTGATCGAAAGCCCACTGAGCCACGCTCATCTCATCCTGGCTGAACCCCACCGGCACTTCCCCATTCTTGCCCCGGAGACGGCCTTTCGTATCCGGCAGCAGAATGGCCACCTGGCTCTGGAACTGATTGGCGACGCTGTGGATGGCGGACTCCACCATGGACGTGGAACCCGCACTGCGGGTGAGTTCCCCGGCGAGTTTGAAGAGCGCCAGGATCCGCTGCTCCCGGGCTCTCGCCAGGCGGGTCTGGGCATGCACGCGCTCCACGAGATTGCCGATGATGTAGCCCACGACCAACATCACCGCAAAGGTGCCGATGTGCTTGAAATCGTCCACGGCCAGCGAGAACGGGGGCGGGATGAAAACCATGTCCAGCGCGATCACACTCAGTACGGAAGCGACCAGGGAGGTGAACCGGCCGAACCGGAGTCCCACCGACATGATCGCCAACAGGTAGACCATGACGATCTCGGAAAGCTCGAATTTTCTGGCGATCAGGAGATTCACGGCTGATGCGAGGAAAACCGCGAGAGCCGCCCACATGACATGGCCGACGGTCGCCAGACGGGGCTTGGGCCGTCGGACGGGCGCGGTTTTCTTCTCGCCAGGTTCGTTTTCACCTGTGATCACGTGGACATCGATATCGCCACTCCGCCGCACCAGTTCCCCCAGCAGCGAACCGATGAAGAACTCCACCCAGCGCGGTTTCCGGGGCTTGCCGATGAGGATCTTGGACACGTTCCTGGAAACGGCCAGATTGATCAGATCCTGGGCGATGTGCACGCCGCCCTGGGTGACGACGGTCTCGCCGCCCAGTCGCTCCGCGAGTCTCAGATGCTCTTCCAGGCGGGCGCGGTCTTCCGGAGAGTGCCTCAGAGCCCTAGCATTCTCCACGTACACCGCGATCCAGGGCGCGTTCAGCGATTCCGCCATGCGCTTGGTGGCGCGGATCAGCCGCGAGGACTCGGGGCGCGGGCTGATGCAAACCAGCAGCCGTTCCCCGGCGGCCCAGGTCTTGCCGATGCCCTGGGTGGACATGTAGCGGCGCATGTCTGCGTCCACATGTTCCGCCACCCGGCGCAGCGCCAGTTCGCGGAGCGCCAGCAGATTGCCCTTGCGGAAGAAACGATCGATGGCATGTCGCGCTTGCTCAGGAACATAGACCTTGCCTTCCTTGAGGCGCTGGATCAGCTCGTCGGGGGGGATATCGACGATCTCGATCTCGTCCGCCCGTTTCAGGATCGTGTCGGGAATGTTCTCCCGCACGATGACGCCGGTGATCTGCGCCACCACGTCGCGCAGGCTCTCGATGTGCTGCACGTTCACGGTGGTGTAGACGTCGATGCCCGCATCCAGCAGGTCCCACACGTCCTGCCAGCGCTTCTGGTGCAACGAACCTTGCACATTCGCGTGCGCCAGCTCGTCCATGAGCAGGAGCTGAGGCTTGCGCTTGAGGGCCGCCTCCAGATCGAACTCCTCCAGAAAAACCCCTCGGTACGGAAGGGTCTTTTTTGGAATCACTTCGAAATCTTCGGCCAGGGCCGCAGTCTCGGCCCGGCCGTGGGTCTCCACAACGCCGACGACGACCTCGATGCCTTCCGCGCGCAGTTCACGGGCGACCTTCAGCATGGTGTAGGTCTTGCCGACACCGGGGGCCATGCCGAAAAAGATCTTCAGCTTCGCCCGTTGCTGACGCGCATCCTCGTCAGCGATCTTTTTTAGAAGTTCGTCGGGATCTGGTCGGTTGGGTTCCACCGCACCAGTGTAAAGCGGAAGGGGGAATCACCCTACGGCCTCAGCGCGAAAAATGGCATATGCCAGGAACGGGGTTGTCGGCCGCTCATCCAAGGGCAAACCAAGGAGGTGAGGGATGTCCCTGAGTGCTGCCCTGTTGCCCGAATTCGACCACGAGATGGCCAACACCCGAAAGGTGCTGGAACGCGTACCCGAGGCCCACCTGGGCTGGAAACCGCATGCGAAGTCCATGTCCATGGCGGAACTATCCACCCATCTGGCCGCGATTCCCGGCTGGATCTCCTTCACCGTCCATACCGACTTCATGGATATGAGTTCCCCGACAGCCCCACCCAGGCCGGAGCTCGTGAAATCCAGAAAGGAACTGCTGGATCGGTTCGATCAGGCGGCCCAGGAAGGGCGGAAAGCTCTGGAAGGGGCCAGTGACGCTTGCATGCAGGGTTCCTGGTCCCTGCGAGCAGGGGACAAGACCCTCTTCACCTTGCCTCGGACCGTGGTGCTCCGGAGCTTCATCATGAGCCACAGCATCCATCATCGCGCCCAGCTGGAGGTCTATCTCCGGCTGAAGGATGTGCCTCTCCCCGCCATCTATGGACCATCGGCGGACGAAGCGAATATGTGAAGCGGGCTGGATCAGCCCGCCAGCAGGCCCTTCGCGGCACTGACGACGTTTTCGACGTTGAGTCCGAACTTCTCGAAGAGAATCTCCGCAGGAGCACTGGCGCCGAAGTGATCGATGCCGATGGTCCGGCCTTCACTGCCCACCCAGCGCTGCCAGCCGGAAGTGATGCCGGCCTCGATGGAAACGCGGGCGCGGATGGAGGGGGGCAGCACTTCCTGCTGGTAGCTGGCGGGCTGTGCGGCGAAGAGCTCCCAGCTCGGCATGGAGACCACGCGCGTGGGAATCCCGTCCGCTTCGAGCTTCTTTCGGGCCTCCACAGCGAGATGAACCTCGCTGCCGGTGGCCAAGAGGATCAGTCTAGGCGCGGTGCTGGCCTCTTCCACAACGTAGGCACCCTTCGCCGCGCCCTTCGCCTTGGCGGCATCCAGCACGGGCAGCTTCTGGCGCGTGAGGGCGAGGCCCACCGGACCGTCGGTCTTCCGCATCGCGATGCGCCAGGCCTCGGCCGTCTCGTTGGCATCCGCAGGGCGGATCATCGTCATGCCTGGAATCATTCTCATGGACATGACCTGCTCGATGGGCTGATGGGTCGGGCC
>DCFP01000180.1:4991-6630 GCA_002319925.1 Holophagaceae bacterium UBA1801
GCTGATGGGTCGGGCCATCCTCGCCCACGCCAATGGAATCGTGGGTCCAGACGTAGGTGACGGGCTGTTTCATGAGCGCAGCGAGCCGCACACTGGGGCGCATGTAGTCGCAGAAGATCAGGAAGGTGGCGCCATAGACACGCAACCCGCCATGGAGGCTCATGCCATTGAGAATGGCGCCCATGGCGTGTTCCCGGATGCCCCAGTGGAAATTCCGGCCCGAGGAGCGAGGTCCGAATTCACCGCCATCCTTGATGTTCGAATTGTTGGACGGAGCCAAGTCCGCGCTTCCACCGATGAGATTGGGTACCTTCGTGGCGATGGCGTTCAGGGCCTTACCGCTGGCTTCGCGGGTGGCTTGTTTGTCCGTGAGAGCGAAGGATGGGATGGCCCCTTCCCAATCCCGGCCCAGCTCGCCGCGCATGAAGGCCTCGAACTCGGCCGCGAGTTCGGAATGGGCGGAACGATAGGCTTCGAAATGGGCCTTCCACTGGGCTTCCATTTTCTCTCCGCGCCCTTTGGTGGAACGCCAATGATCCAGGGCTTCGGCGGGCACTTCGAAGGTAGCCTCGGGGTTCCATCCCAGGATGCCTTTGGTGGCCTTGATCTCATCCACACCGAGAGGTGCGCCGTGGGCGTGATGAGTGTTCTGCTTCGTGGGTGCCGGGAAGCCGATGATGGTGCGGCAATCGATGAGCGTGGGCTTGCCGCAGGGTTTCATCGCCTGCTCGAAGGTCGCGGTCAGGGAGCTCAGGTTCTCGCCGTCCTCCACCTTGAGCACGCGCCAACCCATGGCCTCGAAGCGCTTGGGCACGTCTTCGCTGAAGGCGAGATCCGTGTTGCCCTCGATGGTGATCCGGTTGTTGTCCCAGAGCACGATCAGTTTCTCGAGCCCCAGATGGCCCGCCAGGCTCGCCGCTTCGTAAGCGACCCCCTCCATCAAGCAACCGTCGCCCGCGAAGGAGAAGGTGCGATGATCGACCACATCGAAGCCGGGACGGTTGAAGCGGTCCGCCAGCCAGCGCTCGGCGATGGCCATGCCCACGGCGTTCCCGATGCCCTGCCCCAGTGGCCCCGTGGTGGTCTCCACACCATTCGTGTGCCCGAACTCGGGGTGTCCCGGTGTCTTCGAATCCCATTGCCGGAAGTTCTTCAGATCATCCAAGCTCAGCCCGTAGCCCGTGAGATGCAGCAAGGAGTAAATGAGCATCGAGGCATGGCCGCAGGAAAGAATGAACCGGTCCCGGTTCGCCCACTTCGAGTTGTTCGGGTTGTGTCGCAGGAACTTCGTCCACAGCACATAGGCAGCAGGAGCCTGGGCCATGGGCGTGCCGGGGTGCCCGCTGTTGGCCTTCTGGACGGCGTCCATGGAAAGGCAGCGGATGGTGTCGATGCAGAGTTTGTCGAGCTTGGTGGCGGCAAAGGTCATGGAATCCTCAAATCAAAAAAAGGCACCACAGAGACACGGAGCGCACGGAGCAAGAAATGGAAGGGCATCCAATAAGCTTCTTTCTCCGTGTCTCCGTGGTGAAACTCAATTCTTCGCGTGTTCCATGCTCGCCTTCACGAAGGACGTGAACAGCGGGTGGGGACGCAGGGGTTTGGACTTGAATTCGGGATGGAACTGGCAGCCCAGGAA
>DCFP01000025.1 GCA_002319925.1 Holophagaceae bacterium UBA1801
GCAGCGGCGGCAGAGCACGCACTTGTTGTTGTCGCGGATCACGGAATAGCTGGAGTTGTCGATGACGTGCTTGGGCTTTTCTGGATGGCCGAAGCGGAAGAAGTCGACGCCGTATTCCTTGGCCAGGCTCTGCAGTTCGCAGTTGTTGTTGCGGCCGCAGGCGTAGCACTCGCCATAGTGCTCGGACAGGAGCAGGTCGATGACGTGGCGGCGGGCCTGACGGACCTTCTTGGTGTGGGTGAGGACCTTGATGGGCGCCGTGACGGGGAAGGCGCAGGCAGCCTGGAGGGTGCGCTGGCCTTCCACTTCCACGGTGCACACGCGGCACACGCCGGCGACGCAAAGGTCGGGGTGATGGCAGAGGGTGGGGATGCGGACGCCGATCTTCTGGGCGGCTTCCAGGATCGTGGTTCCCATGGGGACCTTGATTTCCTGGCCGTCGATGGTGACGGAGACGTTGGCGCCGATGGCTTCGACATTGGTGGGTTTGGCGACCGTCTGAGACTGCTGGCTCTGCGGGGCGCGGCTTCCGGCTTCTTCAATAGGTGTTTGAGACATGCTTGATTCCTCGCTCAATCACACGTGGGAAAGGGTTTTGGACGTCCGCCCCATGATCTCTTCGCGGAAATTCTGGACCACGGAGAGGAAGGCGCTGGGACTGCTCTGGCCAAGACCGCACTTGGAGGCGATCTGCATGGTCTCGCCCAGGGAGCAGAGTTCCTTCAGGTAGGCCATGGAACACTTGCCTTCCTTGAGGAGCTCGATGCCTTCCAGGAGCTTGACGTTGCCGCGTCGGCAGGGAGTGCACTGACCGCAGGATTCGTCGACGAAGAAATCCATGAAGTTGTGGAGCACGTCCAGCATGTCACGGTGCTGCCCGAAGACGATGATGGAACCGCCCGTCGGGATGTCCTCGAACGCGATGGCGCGGCTGAACTGGCTGGCGGGGATGCACTGGCCGGAGGCGCCGCCGACCTGCACGGCCTTCGCGCCTTCGCCGCCCACTTCCTTCAGGAGCTGGGCGATGGTGATGCCCATGGGAAATTCGTAGACGCCGGGACGCTGGCAGTCGCCGGAGATGCTGAAGATCTTGATGCCAGTGGACTTCTCGGTGCCCTTGGAGGTCCACCAGGCCGAACCCTTCTGCAGGATGCAGGCGGCGGAGGCCAGGGTCTCCACATTGTTCACGACGGAGGGACGGCCCAGGAAGCCGGTATTGACGGGGAAGGGCGGACGGTTGCGGGGCTCGCCGCGGAAGCCTTCGAGGGCTTCGATGAGGGCGGTCTCTTCACCGCAGATGTAGGCGCCCGCGCCCATGAAGATGCGGATGTCGAATTCGAGATCGGAACCGAGGATGCCCTTGCCCAGGAGCTTCTGCTCGCGGCGCTTGGCCAGTACGGCTTCCAGCTGAGGCTTCAGGTAGGTGTACTCGCCGCGGAGGAAGAGGATGCCTTCCTTGGCGCCCACGGCCTTGCCGGCGATGGTCATGCCTTCGAACACGAGGTCGGCGTGTTCCTGGAGGATCAGGCGATCCTTGAACGTGCCGGGCTCGCCCTCATCCGCGTTGCAGATGATGAACTTCTCTTCGCCCTTGGCGGCGGCAGCGAAGTTCCACTTCATGCCCGTGGGGAAACCGGCGCCGCCGCGGCCCTTGAGGCCGGAGGAGCGGACTTCTTCGATGATGTCGGGACGGCTCAGGGTGAGGGCCTTCTTCAGGCCCGCCTCGGGCGTCATGCTGTTGAAGGTCGGGAGCGTGTTCATACGAGATGGACCTCCTTCTGCTCAGTGGCGTGAACGCCGAAGGAGCGGCGGCATTCTTCGAGGATTTCGTGGACCTTCTCGGGGGTCACGCGGGTGTGGAGCTTCTCGTTCACCAGCAGCGCGGGTCCCTGATCGCACATGCCCATGCAGTTGGCCCACTCGAGGCTGAACTTGCCATCCTTGGTGGTCTCGCCGAACTTGATGCCGAGGTCGTTCTCGAGCTGGCGCATCACGCGATCCTTGCCCTGCATGTCGCAGGAGATGGTGCGGCAGAGGCGGATGATGTACTTGCCCTGAGCCTGGCTGCCGAGGAAGGCGTAGAAGGAGACCACGCTGTAGACTTCCACGGGGTGGATGCCGAGCTGATCCGCGATGATCTGCATCGCGAAGCTGTCGACCTGACGATACTTCTGCTTGATCTCCTGGACGATGGGGATCAGGGCTGAATGCTGCTTTCCATATTTTTCTGCGAGGGCCTGGATTTCTCCGGCGAGGCGCTCGCGTCCTGTCATGAGCATCGCGTTCCTCCTAGCGCTTCAAGAGACTGTTGACCTTCTTCACCAGCGCCGCCGGCTCGATAGGCTTGGACTGGAAATCGTCCACAGGAACCATCTCGTTGTCCTTGCCGAAGGACAGGCCGGAGGCGGATTCCACGGACGTGAGCATGAGGATGGGGAGCTTGTTGCCCTTCCTGCGCAGCTCCTGGGCCATGGTGAAGCCGTCGTCAGGCTGTTCCATGATGACGTCGAGGATCAGCAGGTCCGGGTTGAAGGAGCTGACCTTCTTCAGACCGTCCTGGCGGGTGTAGGCCACTTCGATCTGGTGTCCTTCCCTCTCGAGGAAAAGCTTGGTTGCTTCGACGATATCTGGATCGTCGTCAACCACGAGAATCTTGGCCATGAACAGGCTCCTTTTCCAAAGTACGGCGCGCAGGCCGCGGTTTTTGTATGAGAAGTCATACCGGTATTAGGTCGCCGCACAGGCTCGGCAAGCCATGAAGCGTGATCGCTGTGTCAACCAGCGGACGAACGAGGTTTCGACCGGATGTGGATATCGTAAGCGAATCGTTACAGCGGGTCCACCAAGATGGCGAAATTGTTTCATGGGTTACAAGGTATGGAAAAAAAATGACAATTACTTGGTCAATAAGAAATACATTATCTCAAGTCTTTGAAATTCAGCATTGGCGCGTATTGTGGCTGTTTGGAACAATGTGAAAAACGTAACGATCAAATAATTAATGAAATAAGAATAGTGATTTTCAGGTGTGCAACTGATCACGAATTTTGGACCATGTTGTCTTGAATGTTGTTTGTTTACTGGAAGTACCAATAATTTCACCTACCGGATTCGATAGGTAACGCGAGCCGCATTCCGGAATCTCGTATTTCAACCAGCCACAGGGAGGAATTCCATGTCCTCAACCAAGCTCTCCCACCTGGAAGTCGTCCGTCCCATCGTGGAAAAATACGCCAAGGATCCGAATGCGCTCCTGCAGATCCTCATCGAGGTACAGGAAATCCTGCACTGTGTGCCGAAGGACGTCCAGGACTACATCTCCAAGGAACTGTTCGGGAAGAGCAGAGTTCGCGTTCCAGCGGTGATCAGCTTCTACTCGTTCCTGAGTGAGCAGTACCTGGGCGAGTATGTCGTCCATTTCGCGGACAACATCATCGAGCAGATGCTAGGCAACCGCGAACTGGCGGCTCGCCTCTGCAGCAAGCTGGGGGTGAAGATCGGCAAGGTTCGCAACGATGGCCGCGTGAGTGTGCACTTCACGTCGTGCATCGGGATGAGCGACCAGGCCCCCGCGATCCTCGTGAACGGCCGCACGATCCCGAAGCTCACGCCCGAGAAGGTCGATGTCATCGCGCAGTCCATCACGGCGCAGATGCCCGTGGAGAGATGGCCCGAATCCCTCTTCGTGGTCGAGGACAACATCCGGCGCTCCGATGTGCTCTTCCGCCGGAAGATCGAGCCCGGCAGCGCCATCAAGGCCTGCCTCGATCGCGCCAAGGCGGCCCACGCCCCCGTTGCGCTGGACGAGCAGCTGAGCCCTCTCCCTTCGGATTCCGACAAGACTGGGCTGGACCATGCCGCCCAGGAAACCCTCGCCGAGATGTACCGTTCGGATTTGCGCGGTCGTGGTGGCGCGGGCTTCAAGGCGGCCATCAAGTGGGAAACGGCCCGGGACAAGAAGGGCTCCTCGCGCTACGTGCTCTGCAATGCCGACGAAGGGGAGCCGGGCACATTCAAGGATCGCGTGCTGCTCCAAAACTACGCGGACATGGTGTTCGAGGGCATGACCGTCTGTGGGTTCACCATCAAGGCGAAGCTCGGGATCCTTTACATCCGCGGCGAGTACCGCTACATGAAGGAGCATCTCGATGCGGTGCTCCAGAAGCGGCGTGAGCAGAACCTGCTGGGCGAGCACATCCTGGGTTCCCCCTTCAGCTTCGATATCAAGATCCACTGGGGCGCAGGCGCTTACGTCTGCGGCATGGAAACCGCGATGATCGAGTCCATCGAAGGCAAGCGCGGCTCGCCGCGCAAGCGCTGGCCGCTGCCCGTTGAATGGGGCTACAAGGGCCAGCCCACGGTGGTCAACAATGTCGAGACCTATGCCGGAGCCGCCATCGTGGCTGTCCGCGGTGGCAGCTGGTTCGCCCAGCACGGCACCATGCAGTCCACGGGCACGAAGCTCTTCTGTGTTTCCGGGGATTGCGAACGGCCGGGCATCTACGAATACCCCTTCGGCGTCAGCATCCGCGAGGTGTTGCGGGATTGCGGCGCCAGGAACACTCAGGCAGTGCAGATCAGCGGGCCTTCGGGCATGATGCTGCCGGAAAGCGAGTTCGACCGGCTGCTTGCCTTCGAGGATGTGCCCAGCGTGGGCACCGTCATGATCTTCGACAAGAGCCGCGACATGTTCGACGTGCTCCACAACTTCGCCAAGTTCTTCCAGCACGAGAGCTGTGGGCTCTGCACGCCCTGCCGGGTCGGCACCACCCTGCTGGTGAACATCCTCGACAAGTTCAAGAAGGGGCAGGGTTCCGCCCTCGATCTGGAGGAGATCAAGAACATCTCGCAATTGCTGAAGACCTTCTCCCATTGCGGGCTGGGTCAGACGGCCCAGGCTCCGTTCATGGACGCCCTGCAGAAGTTCCGGCCCATCTTCGACAAGCGGCTGAAGAGCAAGGAATTCATTCCCGCATTCAGCCTGAACGCCGCCCTCGAGGAGGCGCGCCAGCTCACGGGCCGCACCGATCCCGGCGCCTTCATCCACGAAGACATCGCTGAGCCTGCTCACTGAGAGGTCCCATCATGGAAAACACCTTCTCCCTCGACGGCAAGGAAATTCCCTTCGAACCGGGACAGACGGTCTGGGACGCGGCCATGGCGGCGGGCGTGTACATTCCGCATCTCTGCCACAACCCTGACTACGAACCCCACAGCTCCTGCCGGCTCTGCACCATCACTGTGAACGGGCGTCCCTTTGCCGCCTGCACCCAACCTGCGGTGGCCGATCAGCTCGTGCACAACAATACGCCGGAGTTGAACGCCATGCGGCGCACCATCCTGCAGATGCTGTTCGTGGAAGGCAACCACTACTGTCCCTCCTGCGAAAAGAGCGGCAACTGCAAGCTCCAGTCCTCCGCTTACGATCTAGGCATGCAGGACAATCACTTCCCCCAGCTCTTCCCGCACCGGGAGCCGGATTCCTCGCACCCCGATGTCATCCTGGACCGGGACCGCTGCATCCTCTGCGGTCTGTGCGTGCGCGTGAGCCGGGACGTGGACAAGAAGAGCATCTTCGCCATCGCCAACCGCGGCATCAAGTCGGAACTGATCGTCAACTCACCCTCGGGAAAGTTGGTGGACAGCAAGGTGAGCGTCGATGACGAGGCAATGAAGGTATGCCCGGTGGGTTCCCTCATGATCAAACGCAAGGGCTTCGAGGTGCCCATCGGCCAGCGGGACTACGACAAGGAGCCCATCAGCGTGGTGAGCCTGCGTCAATTCCAGGGCAGGAAGGAGGGCCGCCATGAGTAAGAAGGTTTCTGTCGCCACGTGTTCACTGGCCGGCTGTTTCGGCTGTCACATGTCCCTCCTGGATATCGATGAACGCATCCTGGATCTGCTCCAGCTCGTGGAATTCAACAGAAGCCCCATCAACGACATCAAACACATCGAAGGGATGGCTGATGTGGGACTGATCGAGGGCGGGGTCTGCAACGCGGAAAACTTCCACGTGCTAAAGGAATTCCGGGAGCACTGCAAGATCCTCGTGAGCATGGGCGAATGCGCCATCACGGGGGGCATCCCCTCCATGCGCAATCACTTCACGCTCAAGGACTGCCTGGAGGAGGGCTATATTCGCGGCGTTGGCATCGAGAACGCCCACATCCCCAACGATCCGGAAATTCCACTACTGACGGACAAGGTCTATCCCTGCCATGAGGTGGTGAAGATCGACTACTTCCTGCCTGGGTGCCCGCCCTCCGCGGACGCCATCTGGCACTTCCTCACCGAATTGATCGCGGGCCGCGACCCCTCGCTGCCCACGGAACTCATCAAGTACGACTGATCGCGACCAAGCAGAGGATCCGACCATGGCTCAGTCATTGGAAACCGCCGCCCATCCCGAGACCTTGCAGCGCTACGTCATCGAACCCGTTTCCCGGGTCGAGGGCCATGGCAAAGTCACCCTCCTCATGGACGACCAGAACCACGTCAAGCAGGCCCGGCTCCACATCGTGGAGTTCCGCGGCTTCGAGAAATTCATACAGGGGCGCCCCTACTGGGAAATCCCCATCATGGTGCAGCGGCTCTGCGGCATCTGTCCCATCAGCCACCACCTGGCCGCCGCCAAGGCCATCGACATGTTCGTGGGCGCGCGCAAACTCACGCCCACGGCCGAGAAGCTGCGCCGGATGCTGCACCTGGGCCAGACGCTGCAATCCCACGCGCTGCACTTCTTCCACCTCTCCAGCCCGGATCTGCTCTTCGGATTCGATAGCGACGTGGCGAAGCGCAACATCGTCGGCGTCATCGAGGCACACCCTGATCTCGCCGTACAGGGCGTGAAGCTGCGGAAGTATGGGCAAGAGGTCATCCGCGTGCTGGCGGGCAAGCGCGTACATGGCGTACTGGCCATCCCCGGCGGTGTGAACAAGTCCCTCTCCAAGGAAGATCGCGAATACCTGCTCCAGGACATCGATCAGGTCATCGCCTGGAGCAAGGCCGCAGTGGACCTGGCCAAGAAAGTTTATTTATCCAACGCGGACTTCCACGAGAAGTTCGGGTGGTTCAAGTCCAACTTCATGAGTCTCATCGCCCCGGACGGCTCCATGGATCTCTACGATGGCGGCCTGCGGGCCCATGATTCCAAGGGCCAGACCATCTTCGATCACGTGGACTACTTCAACTACAATCGCTACCTGCGGGAAGAAGTGAAATCCTGGTCGTACATGAAGTTCCCCTTCATCATCACGGAAGGAGCCCAGGACGGCTGGTACCGCGTGGGCCC
>DCFP01000114.1 GCA_002319925.1 Holophagaceae bacterium UBA1801
GAGACCACCACCGGCGGCAACGCCCTCAAGTTCTACGCCTCGGTCCGCCTGGACGTCCGCAGCATCCAGAGCATCAAGGGCAACACCGGCGATCCACTGGTGGCCGCCAAGGACGAAGACTCCTCCGTCACCGGCAAGAAGACCAAGGTGAAGGTGGTCAAGAACAAGGTCGCCCCACCCCTCAAGGTGGCCACCTTCGACATCATGTATGGCGAAGGCATCAGCCGCACCAGCGAGCTGGTAGAACTGGGCACCCAGCTGGAAATCATCCAGAAGAGCGGCTCCTGGTACTCCTACAAGGACAGCCGACTGGGCCAGGGAAGCGAGAACGTGAAGACCCTCCTGAAGGACAATCCGGAGCTGGCGGACGAAATCGAAACTCAAATCCGTGAAAAATTGGGACTTAAAGCTTAATCAACTTTCGGGAACCCTGGAGCCCCTGCGGGCATTTATCAGACCTAAGGACCTGCACCAGTCCTGGCAAGACGACTTGCTGGAGCAGGGATGTTTTATCGAGCCGGACGGATCGGGGTGAGAGCTGCCCGTCCAGGATTCAGAAAACGTCCCTGCTTCTGGCAAGTCCCGTGAATGGAGCGGTCTTTCCAGTTTCAGTCAGGGACACATGGACCCTCAACTCATTGGCGAAACTGTGGCCTATTGCGGCCTGATCTGCCATCTCTGCTTCCTGGCCTCGAAATGTGATGGCTGCAGGACGGAAGGGAACCGTTGTGATCGCAACTGCTCGGATGAAGGTTGTTTCCAGAAAAATTGTTGCGAGTCCAAGCATTTCGAAGGCTGCTGGCAATGCGAGCGCTTGTCGGCGTGCAAGGAGGGCATCTACCGCGATGGGTCCCAGTCCAAGATCAAGGCCTTCGCCCGGTGCATCCAGGAGGACGGGCTCGATGCCTTCATCGGGTTCGTCCTAGCGAACCAAGAGCGCGGCCTCAGTGTGGAGAAAGGAAGGGACTACGACAGAAAATCCGTCGATACCGTTCTGCGGATGCTCCGGACCGGCCTGGAGCAGTGATCTCGAGAATCGCGCCAAGCCTTGCTTTCATCCCGGAGGGCTGAAATGAGATTCAACATGGTGGGGATCTTCGTTGAGAACCTGGAGGTGATGGTCTCTTTCTACCGGGATGTCCTCGGGTTGGAAGTGGACTGGGATGGCGTGGACCCCTACGCGGAATTTCGCCATGAAGGCATCCGCTTCTCCATGTTCACCCGCGCCCTCCTGCCTGGACTTCTTGGACAGACACCCTCCTATCCAGCCGGACTCAATGGCTCCTTTGAGCTGGCCATCGAGCTCCCTACCTCCGCCGAGGCCGATCGGGAATTCGCGCGGATCGTCCAGGCCGGTGGCCGTCTCGTTTATGAGCCCCGGGATGAGCCCTGGGGCATGCGCTCCTCGATGATCGCGGATCCCGAGGGCAATCTCATCGAGATCGGCTCACACAATCAAGGCTGAGGATTCGCCAGCCAGGCCTCGAGTCCTTCGATGACATCCCGTACGCCAGGGCCGAAACGCGCGTTGCTGATCCAGTCGAGGCCCTTGGGCAGCCCCTGAACGGCTTGGCGCACGCGCCCGCGATGCCCCTTCTCCGCCCGGGGAATGGCGTTGGTGCTGATTTCCTCCTTCGCCTGACTGGGGCTGCCCAGGGCTGGGATCCAGTGCCTGAGGTTCCCTTCCGTCCAGGCCCAATCCTTCGGCGCCTCCGGGTCCGGATCACCCCACAGCTGCGCGTCGCCGATGAAGGATCGCAGCTGCATGACACCCGCCGGTGCGCACTTCTTGTCGATCCAGGATGGCACCAAGGTCCCGAGGTAAGGTTTTCCTTCCGATGGGTGGATGAGAAAGCCGAAACCATCGTCGTAGGGAGGAAGGGGCTCATGGCGGCTGTGCCAGAGCTTCACCGAGGTGTAGGGAATGGCCCTCAAAGCCTCGGCGCTCTGCGCAGCCAAGGGGCCCAGCAGATTCGCAGCCTCGAAGGCAGGCAGGGCGAGAAGAACCTGATCAGCCTCCGCCGTGTGCCCAGGACCATAGACCTTCCACCGCCCGTCTGGCAGGTGTTCCAGGCCGAAGGCCTTCAGATTTCGCCTCACCAGCGGAAGCCGCTCCACGAGCCGCTTCGGCAGCGAGCCCATGCCCCCCTCGGGGACCATGAGATGGCTGATGCCGCTCTTGCGGATGCCGTTGAACAGGCTTCCGTGCGATTCCCACTGCCGGAGTTTGGGAATGGCATCCACGCTCAGGCACTCGGGAGGAGCCGCGAGAATCCCCGCCACCATGGGCGGGAGCAGCTCCGCGGCCATGCCCTTCCCGGCCCGCCGCGCGATGAATTCCGCGAGCCCTTCCTCCGGCTCTGCGGGACCCACGGGCTGGAAGGGCTCCAGGAACATCCGCAGCTTGGTCCGCCAGGTCATCAGCCCCGAGGTCAGGAGACCGGCGGGATGAGCTGGCACCGGCACCAGCCGCCCGCCCTTGCCCACCCAGCGCGCCCCCTTGCCCGGGCTCTGAAGCGGCAATTCCAGGGCCTTGAAGAGCCGCTCTGCGGCCGAACCCGAACTCACCAGAATGCCCTGGGGTCCCTTCTCGAACCGCCCAGGCCTGCCGTCCAGCGTGGGCCAGGGGAGTGTCTGGACCCAGCCTCCCGGCTCCTCTGCCGCTTCCCAGACCTCCACTGCAACGCCGCGTCCGTGCAGATGCCAGGCCGCGAGAAGTCCAGTGATGCCACCGCCGAGGATGATGGTCGCCATGGTTCAAACTTTCGCAGATGAATAGACGTTCGTGAAGCACTGGACCCCAACTAGAGATTTAATCCTGCTCCCAAGGCAGGCAGGACATAGGCCGCTTGGAGAAGATCGTTCCTAACACACCACTTGGGCCAGATCCGGGACCTCTTCTCTTCGAGCGAGCCTGCAGCCAGGATCCGCTTTGAATGGATCTCCAGTCATGGCCCAGGAAAGGCAGCGCAGACCACCATGGCACTCGGGTGCGTAGAGGCATCGTTCGCAGCCATGGATTTCGGGAGGCTGCCGAAGGGCTTTTAGCATGGGTGAGCACGTATATAGAGTCGTCATATCTTTTTCCATCACGCTACCGACGGGTATCGGCATGCGACGACAGGGGCAGAGGGTACCATCGGGGAGAAGAGCAATAAGTTCATGACCGGCATTGCAGCGGTAGGGCGTGCCACCAAAGGCTCGGAACTGGAGCGCTCTGCCGGTCTGTATGCGGAAACTACGCCGCCACGACCGGTGATGCTTGCGGCGAACTTCGTGCAGTAGGTCTAGGAAGGCATCCACCTCGGTGGCATCCATGACTTCATGACGCAGGGTCGATCCGTTCTCGCCGCATGGGATCATACGATCCGTCCAGATCGTGCATGCGCCAGCGGTGCGCACTGTTTTAGCGACGGAGGCAAACTGGCGGAAATTCGATTTCATGGCCGTGAACGAAACCGAAACCTTCAGCCCAGCCTCGTGGAGTTTGCGGATGGCTTTCACCACGCGGGCGTGATTTCCACGACCTCGGAGGGCATCGTGGGTCTCGGCATCCCCATCCAAACTCACTTGCACGAAGACCGGGCCCAGCTCTTTGAGGCGCGCCATTTCGGATTCGTCCAGCGCCAAACCCGTCGTCAACATGGCGAACTCGATCTTCCGGTCCTTGATGTGCTGGAGGAATTCCCAGATCCCTTTCGCGAGGAATGGCTCTCCGCCAGTGAGATGCAGCCTTGCTTTCACCGGTATTCTTCGGCCCGAGCTCACGGCTGCCAGCAGATCTTCGTACTGGCGGAGGATCCCCTTCCATTGCTCCAGGCCAAGTTCCTTCACGGGAGATTTGTAGCAATGCCGGCAATCCAGCAAACATGATTCCGTCAGGTGCCATTGCAGTATCAACTGCTTTGGTCGCGGCATTCCCTCATCGATTGCGGGCAATCATCCACCCCCGCATCCACCGCAACCACCCCCGCCTCCTCCGTCGCCGCCAGAGCAGCCGCCGCCACCGTCGCTGCCCGAACCGCTGCTGAAATCCGCCATGGAGCCGCAACCCGCAGAGCAACCAGAACCCGCAGATGCGCTTCGGACGAAGCCGCGCTGGAAAGGCCCGTTGGATGAATCCCGGCCCAGGACCACCATTCCATGAAGGGCCATCAGGAGAACAATCCCCTCGACAACTTCTGGTGAAACCATTCGAGAACGCACCCAATCCAGTTGGATCTGGCTTCGCTTGAGAAAACGCTTACCCGCGGCCGTGATCCGGATTCTCCGCCAAGGCTTCACGATAAAAAGAAACGCGATCGGCATGACCAGGAGCGAGATCACCAGGAAGAGCACGGGTTTGTCCCGCGCGATCCCCAGACCGAGCTTGGCGAACCCCAACACGAGAAGCGGTATCAGCCCGACCAAGCTCATTTTCCAGGTCGTGAGATGGGCATCGGGCCCCTTCAAGAATCCAAGCTCTTTCAGCGCTCGATAATCTCCCTCAAGCACCTGGTCCATCGATTTTTGGACGGCCTTCAGCAGTTGGCCGGGCATCTTTGGCGTGGCACAGGCATCCAGGATCAGCCGTTCCGCTGGACTCCATGGGCGCCTGGATCCGGGATTGGACTCCTGGGTTGCAGGCTGGCCCTTGGCAACGCTCGATGCAGTCGCTGCTGCAGGCACTGCAGAATTCGACGAAAAGTAGGTCCGTTGCTTTTTCTCTTCAATGCCCAGTGCGCCGAGTTTCCAAAGCTTGAAAGTCAACGTCCGGATCACCGCGAAAGCACCTCCCCGCAACGCTGCGAGGCGCTGGGGCCCCAGTTCGGAAGGGTCTGGATCCGGTCTTCCCGTCTTCGGCGCCGCGTCGGCAGCATACCGGATCAGCGCCATGACGGCGCCGGACAAACTCCAGAAAAGCACCAGAAACCATGGACCGGGAATCAAGGCAAGGTAGTGGAGCATGTCAATCTCCTGGAACGCAGGCGGCAAGCTGGCGCAACGTCAAGGACTCGGACACCGGAAGATCAACCTGATCGGAATGAGTTCCATCACAGCGGCTTTCAAGCATCCACCACCCGCTTTTTGTCTCAAGGATCGCTAGAGCGCCGGAATCCAGGGCCTTCGCAAGGAAGACAGGCGCGGAAAGGGCGGAAGCGGAAAGGGCGGTGTGGATGTGGAAGTATCGCTCGACCCGCTCCGCAAAGGTTCCATCGAAAACACGGAGCACCAGGTGCACCTTCGGCCATAGGGCCCTAGCGGCCAACCCGATCTGGAGATTCAGCAGATCATCGTTGATGGCGCAAATCACGGCGTGGGCCGCCGGAAGGTTCGCGTCCTTCAGGGTTCGCTCGAGGGTGGCATCCGAAATCAGGTAAGGGATGCCAAGGGCCATCAGTTCCTTCAAGCGCGGGTTATCTGGATCCGATTCGATGACCAGGGTATTGATGCGCATCTGGCGCAGGCATTCGGCCATGCGGAGCGCCATATGCCCAAGACCGCAAATGATCACATGATCCTTCATCCGATAGCGCCTACGCCCATTGAGCACATCGGATCGCTTCTGCACGAGCGTATTGGTGAGGATCGCGAAAAGGCCCGCTGTCAGCGTCACGCTGGCTAGCATGATGAAGATTCCAGCCAGCTTCACAATATCGGGCGAATCCCGCAGGCTGAAATCGCCATAGCCAACCGTACAAAAAGTGGTGACAACAAAATAGAGTGACGAGAACCAAGGCATGGCCATGGCGTAGTGGAAGTAGGTCGTGGCTCCCAGGAACAACAGGACGATGGAGGCCAGGGTGGCGAAGAGGTAGCGGTCAATCACGGCATGACGAGCCGTGGTGCGGAGCAGCGTAATCGGCTGGTCCTCTGCCGAACATTCCGGCAATGCCGGCGATTCCGAACGAGCCTCTTCCATGAGCTGAAGTATCGATATTGAACGGATGTCTGCGCCCCTCTGAATGAGCGCTAACGGCTCCCCATCATGAGAGATGGCGCGAATCACGCCGCGATGAAGAGCCGACGCGGCAAAGCACGGGGCCGCCACTTCAATAGGGCTGATCACGGAGCAATTCTCGAGTTCCCGTTCGATCTTATGGCTGAGGTTCACGTTGGAGAGTGAAATCACGAGCCGGGCCGTGGGATACAAATCTCGAATGGCCAGGGCCAGCGAAAGATTCGTATCGTCTTTGGAGGTGCAAAGCAGCACGGCACCCGCAGCCGAAATATCAAGACCCTCGAGGAATGTCTCGTCGTCCGGGGACGCAGAATGCATCGGGAACCCGGCCCAGGCAGCTTTCAATCGATCGCTGGGTTCACTCAAAGGAACAACGCAGGCATCAAGGCGTAATTTCCGTGCGAGTTCACCTAGACGAATGGAAATATGGGATTGTCCCAAAACCACGATGCGCGACAGCCGATCCTCCGCGAGGGTGTGGAAGATGGTATCACGCCTGATTAGATCCTCATCAATCCCTGGATACGCTGGCCGTGATCCTCTTCACGAGACACCGTATGAAGGCTGGATGCGTGCCCGGCGCTGGAACGCGGAGATAACCGCGAATCCCCGCACGCCTGGCCACTTCGCGGTACTGGATGTCCAGCTCGTGCAGGGTCTCGATGTGTTCGCTCACGAAACTCACCGGCATGACCACGACATCCCGTCCGGCAAGGCTCTTCAGCATGTCGTCCAGGGAGGGCTGGAGCCACTTGATGGGTCCGACCTTGCTCTGATAGGCCAGGCGGTATCCCCCGGGAATGGCTCCCAGTCTCGATTTCAGTGCCTCGATCGTGGCGTGGATTTCCCGCTCGTAGGGATCGCCCGACTGGATCTGTTTCAGCGGCAGGCTATGGGCGCTGAACACCACCGTCGCACCTGGAGATTGAGCGAGGGTCCTGCGCAGATTCTCCTCGAGGCCATCGAGGTAGTCGGAATCCATGGCGTAATGCAGGACGCCCGGCAGCACCTGCATGCCGAGAGCCCTCGCTTCCCGTTCCAGTTCCACGAGGCTTGAACCCGTCGTGGCCCGGCAATCGTGGGGATAGAGGCTCACGGGGAGGATGCGCTTCACGCCTTGCATGGACAACGCACGCAAAGTCCCCAGGGCACGGGGCGCGGTGTAGCGGAACACGAGCTTCACAAGTTCGTTCCGTCCCAGCGCCTGCAAGGCCTTTCGCAATGCAGCGGCCTGTGCTGCCGTCTCGCGCAGAATGGGACTGCCTCCACCGATCTCCGCATACCGTGATTGCACCTCCTTCAACCGCGACTTCACGATGAGCCGAGCGATGATGGGTTGCAGGAAGGACGGCCCCAACTGGATGATGTCCCGGTCCGTGAAGAGATTCATCAGGAAGGGCTCCACATCCCGCACACGAAGCGGACCTCCGAGGTTCATGAGAAGGATGGCGATGTCGGACAAAGGGTTCCACGCGAAATAGGGCTGGACAGTTCATGCCCCACTGAGAGCTTAGGCGCAGTCATCTAGGCTTTCGAGTGCGCAATATCCGGTCATGTCGGAACGGGTTCCGTACAGCCTCCCAAGGTGCCTGATCGGCGATGTCTAGGGCGAATCCTTTGGTTTATTCATTCATCAAGTTATGGTAGTCATTGCACGATGACATTCCCTTTATGAAATACGGTGCTGTGCCGTTTTCTTACATCACCCTCATCCCCAAGGAGAGACACGAAATGGAAAGTATGGATTTCACAAGCATGATCCACGGGTATTGGTGGATCATCCCTGCAGTGTTCTTTCTGCTTTTCTATCGCTGGACATTCCGTCTCTTCGGTGCCGTGATCGTTCCGCAGGATTCCCTGGCCATCGTCGAGAAAAAGTTTGTCATCTTCGGCAAGAACCGGACACTGCCCGACGGCGCCATCATCGCTCTGAACGGTGAGGCCGGCGTCCAGGCGGATACGCTCGCACCGGGACTCCATTGGCTGTACTGGCCTTGGCAATACAGCATTCGACTGCAGCCATTCGTGACGATTCCTGAGGGACGCGTCGGCGTCGTGGAATCCCGGGACGGTAAACCGCTCTCCAGCGGACGCGTGCTGGCTCGTCATATCGAGTGCGGGGCCTACCAGGATGCCCGGGCCTTCCTCAGCAAAGGCGGTGAGCGGGGTCCCCAGATCACGATCATTCCTCCGGGCACCTACCGCATCAACACCGCGCTCTTCAGTATCGCCTTGGAGCCGGTCTGCGAGATCGAGGACAACATGGTCGGCATCGTCACCACGCGGGAAGGCAAGCCCCTGCTGACCGGCGAGATCGCTGGCAAAGAGGTCTCCGGGCACAACATGTTCCAGGATGCCCAGGCATTCGTGGATAACGGCGGGTGCAAGGGCCTCCAGGAGCAGGTGATCCTGGCGGGCCGCTACTTCCTGAATCCGCGCTTCGCCACGGTGGAGACCAAGGAGATGACTGATGTTCCCATCGCCCATGCAGGTGTCGTGATCTCCTACGTCGGCGATGTGGGTGTGGATATCAGCGGCGAGAGCTTCAAGCACGGCAATCTCGTGAGCCGCGGCCAGAAGGGCGTCTGCGCGGAACCATTGGATCCGGGCAAATATCCCATCAACACCTACACACAGAAAGTAGAGAACGTACCCACCGCGAACGTGGTGCTCAACTGGGCCACGGGCAAGAGCGAGGCACACAAGCTGGACGAGAAACTCTCCACCATCACCGTCCGCTCCTCCGACGGTTTCACGTTCAACCTTGACGTGAGCCAGATCATCCACATTCCACGTAATGACGCACCCAAGGTCATCGCCCGATTCGAAAGTGTGGCCAACCTCGTGACGCAGGTCCTCGAGCCCACCATCGGCAACTACTTCCGCAACGCCGCCCAGGGCGCCGATGCCATCGACTTCCTGAAGGGCCGCAAGGAGCGGCAGGAGGACGCACGCCTGCGCATTTCCGAAGCGCTCAAGGAGTACAACGTCGGCGCCGTGGATACGCTAATCGGGGATATCAATCCTCCGGTGGAACTCATGAAGACGCTTACGGACCGCAAGATTGCCCAGCAGGAGCAAATCACCTTCGATAACCAGCGGGCCGCGGAAGTGACCCGAAAGGAGCTGGAGCAGGCGAGGGCCATCGCCGCCACCCAGGCCCGGGTCGTCGACGCCGAGCGGAGTGTCCAGATCGCCGACTTCAATGCGCAGGCCGCGGTCAAGACGGCGGAAGGCAACGCGAAGGCGAAGACCACCAACGCCGAGGCCGACGCCATGGTGGTCAAAACCGTTGGTGCCGCCGAAGCAACCAAGGTCCAGGCCGTTGGCAGCGCCGAGGCGAACGTCATCAAGCTGAAGATCGATTCCGTCGGGCAGGACAACTACGCCCGCATTGAGATCGGCCGAGCCCTTTCCACGAGCGGCTTCAAGCTCGTGCCCGATGTGATGACCGGCTCCGATGAAGGCGGTGGTTCTGTGGTCAATGCCCTTCTGGCGGTCATGCTCAAGGACACGCTAGCCAAGAACGCTGATCCCGGTAAAACAAAGGCCTGATGCGGAGCACGGGCAACTCGATTGTTTTCTACGCGCGGCGTCCATTGTGGCGCCGCGCGCCTCTCACACCGTGCGGCTGAAGGCCGTGTCTGGCGCGAGTTTGCGCAGGTAGGCGTCGAAGGGCTGCACGAGGTTGCGCACGAAGCGTCGGCCCAAGGGTGTGATGAAGATGCCCTCGTCGCGAACGTCTACGGTGCCAAGGCTGGCCTCCGCTTCCAGCTCCCGGATGGCCTCCGCGAAGTGCGCAGCGCCGTTCACGTGGAAGCGCTCCTCCACTTCCCTCCAGCGCAGTTCGAAGGAGCCCATGAGACGGTGGATGACCCAGCGCCGCAGAAGGTCCTCGCTGGAAAGCCGATGGCCCTTGTTCACGGCGAACTGCCCGCCACGCACGTGGCGCTGCCATCGGGCGAGGTTCTTCTCGTTCTGGCTGTAGACGCCCGCCACGTTGGAGATGGCGCTGGGGCCGAAGCCCAGGAGGTCGCTGCCCGCGGCCACCGCGTAGCCCATGAAGTTGCGGATGAGCCGCCCTTCGTGCAGGGCCTTCGCCATCGGGTCTTCGGGCCGGGCGAAGTGGTCCATGCCGATGGCCACGTAGCCGTGCTGCTCGAGGATCTCGGTGGCCAGGAGCAGCAGTTCCAGCCGCTGCTCGGGCGAAGGCAGCGAGTCCACGGGCAGCTTGCGCTGATGGGCGAGCAGCTTCGGGAGGTACGCGAAGCCGTAGATGGCCATGCGGTCCGGCGCCAGCTCCAGCGTGCCTTCCAGCGTGCGGCGGAAGGTGCCGAGGTTCTGGCCGGGAAGGCCGTAGACGAGATCCAGGTTGATCCCCTGGAAACCCAAGGTCCGTGCCTGTTTCACGGTGGCGAGGGTCTGGTCCCAGGTCTGGCCCCGGGCGATGAGTTCCTGAACGTGGTCATCCAGGTCCTGAACGCCAAAGGAGACGCGGTTGAATCCCAGCTCCCGGAGCGCGGGCAGACGGTCCTCGCCGAGGTGGGAGGGATCCACTTCCACCGAGATTTCTGCGTCATCGGTCAATGAAAAATGGGTGGCGATGGCGCGAAAAACCCGCTGCAGGTCGGGCACTTCGAGGTAGGTGGGCGTGCCTCCGCCCCAGTGCAATTGCACGGCTTCGCGGCGGTTGGGCAGCCACTGGGCCCACAATTCGATTTCCGATTCCAGGGCCCGGAGAAAATCCTCCACGGGTTTGTACGTGGGGCTCACCACCACGTTGCACGCGCAGTACGAACAGCGCCGCGGGCAGAAGGGCAGATGCGTGTAGAGCGACAACGGCCGTTCGTCGGTGTCTGCGCGGTTCAGGGCCTCCTTCACTTCATTTTCTGGAAAGCCTTCCATCCACGCGGGTGGCATGGGATAGCCCGTGTAGCGCGGGCCAGGGCGGTCGTAGTGCTTCACGAGTTCGGCTAGGGTCGGGGACATCGTCTTCACGCCATTTCCAGGGTTTCCAGCATGCGGCTCGCCAGCTCCTTCACCAGCTTGGCGCAGAGCGGCGCGGTGATGCCGCTGGTGTCGCGGGATGGGTTCAATTCCACCACATCGGCGCCAACTATCGGACCCGGTAGGCTCTGGAGCACGGTGATCACTTCGCGGGAGGACAAGCCACCGGGCTCGCAGTGGGACACGCCAGGCGCGAAAGCGGGATCGAAGGCATCCATGTCGATGGAGACGTAGAGCGGCCCCTGCACCTCGGGACGCGTGCCCATGGCCCAGGAACGCATGTCGATGACCTCCACGCCGTGCCGGTCCGCCTGCTGGCGCTGATGGCCGTTCATGGTGCGGATGCCCACCTGCACGAGCCCCCGAGCGAGGCCTTCCTCCAGGACCCGGGCGAAGGGACAGGCATGGGAGAAGCGGTCGCCTTCGAAATCCTCGTAGAGATCCGGGTGCGCATCGAAGTGCAGGATGGTGAGGTTGGGATGATGGGGGCCGATGGCCCGCAGGATGGGATAGGTGACGGAGTGGTCCCCGCCCAGGGAGATGGGCACGCCGCCCAGATCCAGGACACGGCGGACGCCCTGCTCGATCAGCTCGCGGGTACTTTCATCCTCGGGCAACTTGAGATCACCGCAATCTGCCAGTTGGGAGAGATCCCGCAGCGACTCGCTCCAGAAATTGGTGGAATCGCACTTCAAGGCTGTCCGGATGGCCGCTGGCGCCTGGGCCGCTCCCCGCTGGTACGAGGAACTGGCGTCGTAGGGGAGACCGATGAGAGTGGGCTGAGGTGAGGTCATGGATGGTACAGTCGCTCCGCTGACTTCTAGGATGCCCGCCGATGCGCGGATCGGCAGGGATTTTCTCCGTCACTTTTCTTCCACCGTTTCCAGCAAAGGCGAATCGAACATCGCCACAGGCGAAATGACCGGCTCGTCCAGGGGTGGCTTGGACCCGTAGCGTTCCCGCAGCTTGGCCTGCACGGCTGGGTCGTCCAGACGGAAATCCTCGAGGTGCTGAAGAGATCCAATCTCCAGATGGGCGGACCGCTGATAGAGCTTCCAGACCAGCTCTGAGCAATACATGCGCTGATCGGACCATTCGAAGGTGGAGTCATAGAATCGGCCTTCGAAACCGCGGGCGATCCGGTGGAGCCGAGCGAGGGTCGATGGATCAGGCGCCTTGCGAAGCCGTTTCACCACGAATTTCCCGTCCTGCCCACGCGCGATCCAGGCGCGAAGCGGCGTATACCGCACGGTGGCCACGGCTTCGAAGACGCAAGGCCTTCCGTCCTTGAGCAGCACGATGCCCATGTGGCTGTAAGGGGAGCCCGTCGCCTGCTGGACGGCCAGACTCTGGGCAGAGCGCGAGGTCTGAAAGATGAGGTCGCCATCGCGCACAGCGGGATCCGCGGCCATGGCGGCCATGCAACACCAGGCCAGGAAGAGCGCTGGTTTCACTCGTTCCCCATGGCCTGCTTCACATCCTCGATGACCGCCGCGAGCACGGCAGGGTCGGTTTCGGGCAGGATTCCGTGGCCGAGGTTGAAAATGTGGGGATGGCCCTTCATCTCCTCCACGATGGCCCGGGCCTTGCGGCAAGCCACATCCTTGCCGGCCAAGAGGGCTGCGGGATCCAGGTTCCCCTGCAGCGCCTTGTTGTGGCTGAAGCGATGCATGGCGTCCTGGATGGGCACCTGCCAGGGGATGGAGAGGGCCTCGCAGGGCATCGAGGTGAGCCTCTGGGGCAACGCGGCGGCGCGGGCAAAGTAGATCCTGGGCGCGCCCTGCACCTGCTGGAGGGCCATGGCCGCGGGGGGCATGGCGAGGGTGCGGTAGTCGTCGAAGTCCAGTTCACCGGCCCAGGTATCGAAGAGCTGCACCGCCTGGGCGCCGGCCTCGATCTGGAGATTGAGCAGGCGCGCCGCGGCCTCCGCGAGCCGCACGAGCCAGGGAAGCGCTTTCTGGGGCTGGGTGTGAAGGAAAGTCTTTGCGCGGGTCCAGTTCCGCGAGCCCTTGCCTTCCATGCCGTAGGCGAACAGGGTCCAGGGCGCGCCCGCGAAGCCGAGCATCGTCACGTGCTTGGGCAACTGCGTTTTCACCTTGCGGATGGCCGCCAGCACGGGCTCGAAGATCCGCTCATCCACGGGCTGGTCGGGATCGATCTGATCGAGCGTGCGGGCAAGCCTCGGGCCCCCTTCCGGAAAGGTCACGCCGCAGCCGAGGGCGTCGAGGATCACGAGGATATCGCAGAAGATGATGGCGCCATCGAGCTTTGGAAATCGCCGGATGGGCTGCAGGGTCACTTCCGCGGCCAGATCCGGATCCGACAAGAGCTGCTCCATACTGGCCTTCTCGCGGATCGCGCGGTACTCGGGCAGGAAGCGTCCCGCCTGCCGCATGAACCAAAGGGGCGGTGGCGAGACCGCCTCCCCCTTCAGAACCCGCAGCAGATCTTGATTCATGCCTCTTCCACGTCATAGGTGAAGGGACCCGCGGCGCCGAGGATCTCACCCTTGGGAATGGCCAGTCCCGTGCGGCGCTCGGCCACGTGGGACACGCGCCACTTGCCGCTGTGCTGCTTGGCTTCGGCCAGGGCCGCCTTGGCGGCCCCGCGGCTGTCGCGGTGGGCCACGAGCACCACCATGTAGGCGAATCGAGGTGCGGTGCGGTCTTCGAGGCCAATGGTATAGATTCGGGTCATGGTCTACCTCTGGAAGGAACGGTACGGATAGTCCATCAGACCACGGTGGCGAGTTCCGCAGAAACTTTTTCCACCGCCTTCTCGAAGTTCCAGAGCTCCTCCTCGCCGTGGGCGATGGAGATGAAGGCCACCTCGTAGCCGCTGGGGGGGAGGTAGACGCCTTCATCCAGCAGGAGTTTGTGCAGGCGGTTGAACTGGGTGATGGCGCCGCTCTGCACGCGGTCCGCGCGGCGCACGCCGGGCTGGAAGAGGGGCCAGATCAAGGAACCGATGTGCGGCGCATGGAGGCCTGGAATGGCCTCGAAGGCCTGGGCCCAGCGCCGGGAGCAGTGATCCAGGCGCTTGTAGACCTCGGGGGTGAGATGTTCCAGAGTGGCCAGACCGGCGGCCATGGCCACGGGATTGCCGCTGAGGGTACCCGCCTGGTACACGGGACCGTCGGGCGAGATGACGCTCATGACATCCGCCCGCCCGCCGTACATCCCCACGGGCATGCCGCCGCCGATGATCTTGCCGTAGGTGACCAGGTCTGGCGTGATCTGGAACAGCTCCGCGGCACCGCCCGGCGCGACGCGGAAGCCGCTGATGACCTCGTCGAAGATGAGCAGAGCGCCATGCTCCGTGCAGAGTTCACGAAGCCGCTGGAGGAAGGCCGGGTCCTGCACCAGGAGGCCGTTGTTGGCCGGAATGGGCTCGATGATGGCCGCGGCCAATTCAGGCCCGAACTTGGAGAAGGCCTCTTCCAATCCTTCGAAGTCATCCAGGCTGACTACGACCGTGAGATCCGCGAATGCCTTGGGAACGCCCGCGCTGGTAGGCTCGCCGAAGGTGGCGAGGCCGCTGCCCGCCTTCACCAGCATGGCGTCGGCATGGCCGTGGTAGCAGCCTTCGAATTTCAGGATGCGCTCCCGCTTCGTGAAACCCCGCGCAGCCCGCAGCGCGGACATCACCGCCTCGGTGCCGCTGGAGACAAAGCGCATCTTTTCCACGAAGGGGCACATGAGCTTGATGCGGCGGGCCAGCGCCAGCTCGCGCCGCGATGGCGCGCCGAAGGTGAGGCCTTCCTGGATGGCCTCCTGCACCGCGCGGAGCACATCCGGATGCGCGTGTCCCAGGATCAGCGGCCCCCAGGACATGCAGAGATCCAAGTACTGCTTATCCTCCTCGTCCACGAACCAGGCGCCGAAGGCCTTCGCAAAGAACTTGGGCGTGCCGCCCACGGCCTTAAAGGCACGGACGGGCGAGGACACACCGCCGGGGAAATGTGAGAGGGCTTCCTGGTACAGGGATTCGTTGGTCATGGATATGGCTCACTGAAAGAAGGAGTTTGCATTTCGAGGCTGGGCTGACGTGAAAAAGAGCCCGTCCTGGGCTCTAGTTCACATCTCTCGCATGGTTTGTCATGGAACGCTGAAGACGCTGTGGGTTACAGTTCATGTCAACTCCAACTTCCCTTATCACCCGAACCCTCACGAGATCCACTGCTTCTGCAGTGCTTCGCGCCCCGCGTAGGTCACGATCATGTCGCTCCCCGCGCGGCGCAAGCTGATGAGCTGCTCGAGCATGAGCTGGTCTCCGTTCACCCACCCCAGCCTGTCCGCGGCCTTCACGGCGCTGTATTCACTGGAGACGTGATAGGTGGCGATGGGCGAGAGACAGAGTTCGCGCAGGCGCCAGACCAGGTCCAGGTTGTGGATGCCCGGTTTCACCATGAGGATATCGGCGCCCTCTTCCAGATCGAGCAGGGCGTCCTTCAAGCCCTCGCGGGCGTTGCGGGGATCCATCTGGTAGGTGCGCCGGTCTCCGAACTTGGGGCTGCTGCCCGCCGCGTCCCGGAACGGCCCGTAGTACGCACCGGAATGCTTGATGGCGTACGAAAGGATGGAAACATTCTGGAAGCCCTCGTCGTCGAGACGGGCGCGCATGGCGGCCACGCGACCATCCATCATGTCCGAGGGTGCCACGATGTCCGCCCCGGCCTGGGCGTGGACGAGGGCCATCTCCGCAAGGATGGCGACGCTCTCATCGTTCTTGATCTCGCCGTCTTCCACCACGCCGCAGTGGCCGTGGTCCGTGTAGGCGCAGAGACAGACATCAGTCATCACCAGGAGATCCTGGCGGAAGCGCTTTTTGAGCTCCCTCACCGCCATGGGGATCACGCCCTCGGGATCGTGGCTGTGCTCGGCCATGGGGCTCTTGGTGTCGGGAACGCCAAAGAGCAGTATCGACTTCAGTCCCAGCTTGAGGTCCGCTTCCACCTGGCGGCAGGTTTCGTCAATGCCTGTGCGGGCGATTCCGGGCAGGGACTCGATATTGGAGGAACCACTGCCGGGATGGACAAAATAGGGCTGGATGAGGTGCCGGGGCCGGAGATCCATTTCGGCCACCAGATCCCGGATGATTGGGTTAAGGCGCAGGCGGCGGGGACGAATGAACATGGGGCCTCGGGATGTCAAACCTGAACATAAGGAGCAAGCATACGCCCAAGGGCCTCGGACCGGGCAAGGCAGGTACCGTGGGCCGGGAAACCCGCGCGCCGGAAGGCCTCGGCGGTGCGTTCCCCCCAGGCAAAGCGCAGCAGAGCCTTCGCGTCAGGTCCCATCAACTCCGCCTGGAGGGGACTGAGGGCCAGTACGGCGTCCAGTTGTGGCCATTCCGGTGAAGGGTCCTTGGCTTTTTCCGCGTGTGTGATCCATGGCACAAGTCGCCATCGCGTGTCCCTGGAGGCTTCTTCCAGAAAGCCGCGGGACCTCTCGCCCCGGATCAGCAGGAAGTCGCCACCTTCGGGAAAGCGCTCCTGCAGGAGATTCCATAGCCCTTCGGCCCGGGGCTGGGGGCTGGAGATCACGTCGTGGCTCGTCAATACCGCCGCCGTGCCTTCGCCCGTGGCGACAACGGGCAAACCCTCAGGCAAGCTGACGGCCCGGGCGCCCGCAGGGCTGAGCACAATGGCCGCCACCGGTCGTTCCAGGGGAATGGGCGTTCCCGTAGGCACCATCTCGGTCAGGAACAAGGACACCGGTTCCCATCCTGCCTCGGCCACGCACCGGCTCAAGGGATCCTCGACCCGCCGCGCGAGGCCCAGCCGCTTCACCATCCCAGCGCTCGCACCACATCGGCCACCAAAGCCGCATCGTCGGTACCGGCGGCCTCGCCATAGCGAAGTCCCCGCTCGTCGGCGAAGGCGGCGCGCAGACGGATGCGGCCCTCGGGCTGCGTTTCCGCCAGGGCTCCCAGGGGCTGTTGGCAGCCGCCGCCGATACCTGCGAGCACGGCTCGTTCCAGGCCGGCACAGCGTGCGGTCGCGGGATCGTGAAAATCCTTCAAGGCATCGATCACATCCTCGCGGTCAATCCGAGTCTCAGCCAGGAGCGCGCCCTGGGCCGGTGCCGGAAGCAACTGTTCGAAGGGGATGGGGCGGACAACCAAACCTGAAAGATCCAGCTCCAGACGGCGAAGCCCAGCCGCAGCAAGGATCGTCGCGTGAAGGGGTTCGTCCCGCAGGACGCCTTCCCGCACGCGCTGGATGCGCGTCGGCACGTTGCCGCGGATCCAGGTGAACTCCCAGTCGGGAAAGGCGTGCTCCAGAAAACGCAGCCGCCGTTCGGAACTGGTACCGACACGGGGACGATCAGGCGCGTCAGCTCGCATCACGAGCCAATCCGCCGGATCCTCCCGTGCGGGAATGCACGCAGTGGCGAAATCCTTTGGCCGCTCCAGAGCCACGTCCTTGAAGGAATGCACGAGGAGATCCACGTCACCCGAGGTCAGCGCGGCTTCCAGCTCCCGCGTGAAGAAGCCCGTCCCTGAAGCCTTGTCGAGGGGTCCCGCCTGCCAACGGTCCCCATGGGTGGTGAACCGCCGCCATTCGACGGCGTGGCCCCGGGATTCCAGATACCTCACCAGGGGCTCTGTCTGCCGGAGGGCCAGCTCGGAGCCACGGGTGCCAACGGTGATCTTCATGCGGGATGCCGGGTCTGGCTGAGGGCGCGGAATGACAAGGTGCGTCCTCGCTTCAGCAGGGCCTTCAAGGCCTCGCGCTGCCCTTCGTTCAGATCCTTGAGGGTGCCGTCCAGAGCCTCGGTTTCCAAGGCTTCCCAGGCATCGGTCAAACGATCCTGGGCCGTGCGCGTGTTGTACTTCTGATCCCGATCCTGGGCTCGCTTGCGCAAGCGGCCCACAGCGCCGACCAGGTAGGGCTCGATCTTCTGCGCGGTGTCGAAACGCCGGACCTTGGCCTGTTCCGTCTCCGCCAGGAAACTCGCCAGGTCCACGCGATGCACCCAGGGCAGCTGGCCCAAGGCGGGTTCAGAGTCGTGGGGCAATGCGAGGTCCAGAAGGCGCAACGGGCCCCGTTTCAGATGCTCCCAGGCCGCCAGCGTGAAGAGCGGTCTCGGGCTGGCCGTGGCGGTCACCAGGGCATCGAAGCCTTCCGGATCATGCTGGAGCTGTTCCAGCGATACCGTCGGGAAGCCCAGCAGATCAGCTTTCGCGGCGGTCCGGTTGGACATGGTGACTTGGTACCCCCGCTCTGCCAGTCGCTGGGCGAGGTACTGGCTCATGGGTCCCATGCCCACGATAGCGATGCGTGCGGCCTTGGGAAGCGCGTCCTCCAGGTGATGCAACGCGGCGGTGGCCACGCTGGCGCTGCCATCGGCGAGGCCCGATTTAACCCTCAAGCGATGGGCTTCGCGAAGAATATCTTCCATGGCGGCCTGAGCTTCCACACCCGCGGCACCAGCCTCTCGCGCGTTTTCCAATGCTTCGCGCAACTGGTCCACGATCTCCCGGTCGCCCAGGTTGGCGCTCACCAGTCCCGTGGAGACTTCCAGCAGATGGCGCCAGGCGGCTTCGCCTTCGAAGCGCGAGACCTCGGGCGCGAGGCCCAACGCCTCGGCATCCCCGCCCCAGAGGATCCACACCGCGCGCTGACAAGTGGCGAGGTACATGAGTTCGCAGGCGTTGGTGATGCGCCGCCAGAGCAGCAGATGGTCCGCAAGCCGCTCGCGGAGGACGTGGCGTGAAACCAGATCCAGCTCGTGGTACGGCGCGTGGAAGGTGTAGATGACGGGATCCATGGGGTGGCGTCTACTTGTCCTCGGACTGCACACCGAGGCTCACACCCCGGAGATGATCGGGGACCGGACTCGCCGAGCGGGGCGGCAGGGCCGGGGCCTTGGCGGTCTGGGCCTGCACGCCGCCGGGCTGCGGATTCTTGAAGATCTCGAGCACTTGCTCGCTGTTGGCCACGCAGTCCAGACGATCCAGCTGCTCAGCGGTGGGGAAGCCCTCGTAGCGCACCCGCCGTGGTCCCCAGATCTCCATGGGCACGCCCTTCAATTCATGGATGCGGGGCATGGTCTGGCGGGCATACATGCCCAGGGGTTTTTTCTTGGAGTCCATGAAGACGATCATGTCCGTTTCCGGCACGAGCACAGGCTTGCCTTGGGTCCACAGCGTGTAGCTGATGGCCCGGCCCTGTTGGGTCCGCATCATGCCAACGGGGCAAGCGACGCCCAAGGCTGGATCCAGGTCCTCCTCCTGGGCCCGGTAAGCATGGAGTACATCACCCTGGCGCAATTCCCGCTGGGGTTGGGCGATGGGATGGGGATCCTGGAGCGTGGCGGGAAGAAGATTTCCGTCGACGAACTGGAAGATCGTGGCGAAAAGCCGCTCGGCATCCTCGGTCAGAGCATTGTCAATGGCTTCGACCAGCTTGGGCAGCAGGACCTGCGGCGCGACGAGTATCTGGCCAGGATTGGGCACCGCCAGGAAGGTGTTCTGGCCCGGGAAGAGGTCACTCCAGAGTTCGGGCAGCAGCATGCGGGAGGCGTCGAGGCCATCCTGGTACGTGCTCTGGTAGATGCCGGAAGCCAGCCGCTGGAAGGGGTGGCCCTTGGATTTCTCCCGGAGTTGTTCCAGGGCGCGGTCCAGCACGTCCTCCTCCGTGATGCCCCAGAGCGTGAGCCAGGCAGCGGGCATGGGCCTGCCGCCCGCGAGCACGCGCTCGCTGAGACCATCCACGAAGGGTCGGTAGTAGAAGCCTTCCCGCTCGCATTTCCAAGTGGGCGCCAGCTCGGGCAGCAGGTCGTACTGGCCATCCACCCAGAGGCCCGGCAGGGAATGGTCGGCCTCGTGGAGTTCCGCCAGGGCATCTGCCCATTCCTCGCGGCCGTCAGCTTCATGGTGCTCGAAGTCCGGTTCCAGCTCGGCCAGGCCCGGAAGATCCATGGGCACGCCGCGGGCCTTGAGGAGATCCTCCAGGGTGGGCAAGGGAGCGTTTTCGGCTCGGGAGAAGAAACGGGAGAAAAAGGCCATGGGATTCCTGCGCAGAGTCCTCTATTTTGACCCAACTTACCTGAGAGGGTGTCCTCAAAATCGCGTACGCCGCGCTGGGAGCGCCGGGCGAGCAGATCAAGGAAGGCGAGGAAGGGGGTAGCGGGACTACCACCGACGAGCCTGACACAGAGATGCGTGGCCAAACTCCAGCTCTGGCAAGCAGCGCTTGCCAGGAGCGCAGTCCGGGGGACTGCGCGATCGCTGGAGTTCCCCAGCCCGAAGGGACAAGCCAAGGCTGGCGCCCAGTTGCGTCAGAGCCTTTGGACGATCTTTGCATCATTTAGGTCCACATCAAGTGGACCCAAATGGTGCAATGATCCTGCATCGCCCTGCAGGCTCTTCCTTGCTGTGCATCCAGCCTTGGCTTGTCGCGGCTCACGGGATTTTGAAGACACCCTCTCAGCCGTCTTGCAATCATTCGAACCGAAGCCAGGGATGCAAAGGACGAAAAATTTCACTGGTTCTTCACGGTCAATCGCGAGCAAACGTTGGCCTGGGCTAGGCTCTCGTGATGGATATACGGAAAAAAAATGTAAAAAAGAAATGTAAACAATTCTTCATCCGCCGACCAACCTCGGTTACCCTTGGGGCATGATGAGCACAAAACTCTCCCTCGTGGCACGGATCCACAATGTCGTCGGCCTGTCCACGAGCCAGCGGCGCATCGCGGACTGCCTGCTCGGGCGGCTCAACGAGGCCGCGTTCTGGGGTGTCGAGGAGCTCGCCAGCCGCTCCCAGTCCAGTGTCGCGACGGTGGTGCGGTTCGCTCAGAAGCTGGGATATTCAGGATTCCTGGAAATGCGCCAGGCCTTGGTGGCCCTGGTGAAGAAGCAGTCCCGCACCGGAGAGCAGCTGCTGACGGCGCCCTCCGAGGCCGCCGCCACTCTTGTGGAAGTGGCCCGCCGGGATCTGCGCAACATCGAGCAGACCATCGGCGGCGTCAACGAGCAGTTTCTCCAAAGCGTGGTGGAGATGCTGGAGCAGGCCCGCTACCGCGTCGTCATTGGAGATGGCGTTTCCGCGCTGATGTCCTCCCACCTCGCCTATCTGCTCACCCAGGCCGGCCGTCCCGCCATCCAGGGCATCGAGGCGGACTTTCCCACCCAGGTGGCCAACCTCGGCCCCGAGGATCTGCTGGTCGCCATCAGCTTCTCGCCCTATTCCCGGGAAACCGTGGAAGCCACGGCCTTCGCCAGGCGCCGCAATCTGAAGATCATCGCCTTTACGGACCGGCTGAAATCGCCCCTGGCCCGCTATGCCGATTTCACCCTCACCGTCCACGGCGCGAACCTGCTGCATTCCCACAGCCTCGCGGCCTTCACCGTCCTCGCCCAGGCAATCGCCACCTCCATCGCCAGCCGTGACCGCGAGATGTCCTTGAAGCGGCTGAGAGAAGCGGAGCGTGTGGCGAGACCGAAGTTTGTGGATGATTGAAAACAGTGGTCGGTGGTCAGGGATCGGTGGTCGGTTGAGGATGGGCGCTTATGGCGCCCGTCACTATTAACTGACCCCCGACCACCGGCCACTGACCACTACTCCTTCAAGCACTCCAACGCCTCAACCAAGCACGCGTCCCACACTTCGTCGGGAACCTCATCCAAGTAAAACTCCACCGCGTTGCCGGCGGGCCGTGCCTCGGGATGGGCGGACCAGGCCTCGAAGAGGGCATCGAGGCTCGCAGCGTCCAGGCGATTGCTTCTCAGCTTGTGAGATTTCCGCGCGCGATCGGTGTCGGGGCCTTTGAGAGACAAGCCTTCCCTTGGTACGACATGGAAGGCGAAGGCGTGGCACCAGATGGTGCCGATGCGCTGGTTGAAACGCAGGCAGGCGCCATGGATCGAACGTGTGTGTTCGAGGGTCCGCGAAGGCCCTTGCCAGGCGGTGACCCAGCGGGAAAGAATCGCCTCGGCCCGGGCACGAGACTGGGACCGCTTGAGGACCGAGGAAGCCTCGGCCAGAAAGGTGTCCAGGATTTCCAAAAGGGCCTCCCACGAAAAAGACCGATCCTCAACATA